>LFCU01000163.1 GCA_001044195.1 Candidatus Achromatium palustre | reverse complement strand
CTGCTGCTGTTCCAACACCTGCAGCGGTTGCTCCCACTCCTGCTGCTGTTCCAACGCTTGCAGCGGTTGTTCCTGCGGCAGCTCCAACACTAGCTGCTGTTCCAGTGGTTGCTCCAACACCTATAGTAGTTACCCCACTAAAACCCAGTGTACCTGCTAAAATTGTACCGGCGGCTATCACATCTGTTATTGAAGTAGAAACAGGATAAGAGTAAAACAAACCCTGCATCCAACCACCATTTAAGATATATCCAGTTAAACTGATGCCTTCATATCCCATCCTCGTATCCATAAACCATGTAGCTGATTCTGTAACAAATGTACTAAATCTACCAATTGCAGGTTGCGCATAAAATGTTGCCGCTAACATAAAGCTTGCACTTCCTACGAATAATGCAGTTTGCCAAAATAACTCTTTGCTATAGTCTTGAGATACATCTGCATATTGATTGATTCTGGTTTGTTGTTCCAATTCTTTAGTAAACAATAAAACTGCTGCATGGAGTTTATCTGGTATATTGGGAAATGTTTTCTTATTGATTAATTTCGTAATAGTATCAATGGATTGTTTTAATGAATTGCTAGGTTTAATGTTTTCTCGATTGATAGCTGAAGCATTAAACAGAAACACATCTACTGAGTATGCCAAGATATCCTTATATGCTACATGGTCTAAACCAATGGTTAATGCTACTGCACGTTTAAATTTTTCAAATAATTCAATTTGAATGATACGGGTCAAGAAGCGGATTCTTAATTTTTCGTCATTGGGTGCTGCTTTAAGAAACCGATGCATAACTTTTTGTTTGTAGGCTTCGGCTGCAATAAATAAAACATTAGCATGTTCTGAAAAACCATTTTTTTGCACAGGTAATAAGCGTAGGATTTCTAGCTGATAATCCATAGTAATATAGAAATTAATAAGCGATTGTTCTTGTTCAGAAGTGAAGCTACCTAAATATTTTGTACACAATGATGGCCCACTATCAGCTACATTGGATTGATTAGCTGCTTTGCATGGAACCATGTAAAAAATAAATGCTATTAATACGAATATTGTAAAATTGGTCATTCTATACGGGATAGTCATATACATGTTGTGAGGTCACCACTGAAATAGTTATTTATATATTTATAGTTACTAATTCTACTTTGTCAGATTACCAAATAAGACATTTATTTTATTGAAAACAACACTTTGCATCAATTCTTTGGAAATTAATAAGTTAAGTTTTAATGTGACAAGGTAGAACTAAAATAACATATAAATATGCTAACATAATAAAATACATATATGTTACTATTATACACATTTATAAGCACACATTTATAAATTTACCGCTCCTTTTTAAAGCCACCCTTATTTATTAAAAAACAGAGATTCATAATGGCTGACCGTAGACTTCAGGTTTTTCAAGCAGTAGCACACATTTTAAGCTTTACCAAGGCCGCAGAAGTACTGCATATGACGCAGCCTGCGGTCACATTTCAAATACGTCAGCTTGAAGAACACTTCAATACCCGACTATTTGATCGAGTACATAACCGTATAAGTCTCACTGAAGCCGGAACAGTAGTTTATAATTATGCACAACGCATTTTTGAATTATACACCGAAATGGAACGTTCTGTAAAAGAAATCACCGGTGGAATAAATGGTGTAGTTGCCATCGGAGCTAGCACTACTATCGCAGAATATATGCTACCTAAACTGCTTGGAGAGTTTAAACGTAATTATCCTGATGTTACAATCCATCTCAAAGTAGCCAATTCCGAAGCAATTATTTCTATGGTAGATCATAACACTATAGATTTGGGAGTTGTAGAAACAGAAATAGCCAATAAAAAATTAGTCGTTGAACCATGCCGTAACGATCATCTCGTAGTAATAATGCCGCCTAATCACGCCTTAGCTAATTATAACAAACTACAATTTCGTAATATTTTAGAATTTCCATTTATATGTCGTGAAGCAGGATCAGGCACTAGAGAAGCAATAGGTGAATATGTCAAACAGTCAGATGGTTGCAATACTGGGATAAAAGTTGCTATGGAGCTGGGTAGTCCAGAAGCTGTCAAAAGTGCAGTAGAATCTGGCATGGGAATATCTATAGTCTCTAGTGCTACAATTCAAAAAGAGTTGCGATTACAAACTTTAATAGCCATACCTTTAGAACCCCCCCTAATAAGAACCTTTGCATTTGTACATCAAAAACAAAAATTCCGTATCCGTGTGATTAAAGAGCTTTTAGAATTTGCTCGCCGTTATTGTGCTCAAAACAAACAACCTTATAAATTAACAATGTAATTATATATTATAACAATACTATACAGCATGTTAATTTAAAAAATACTTCTATATGAACACTCAACTATCTGAAATCAACCCTGTATCTGGTATTCGTTTAGGCGTTGCCGCTGCTGGCATTAAAGAGACAACTCAACGCAATGATATAGCACTTATTGAATTAGTTGCAGGCGGAAACGCCGCTGGAGTCTTTACTAGCAATGCCTTTCGTGCTGCTCCTATAATCTTAGCTCAACAACACTTAAATACCAAACTACCCCGTTATTTACTAATCAATTCTGGTAATGCCAATGCTGGTACTGGCAAGCAAGGAATTCAAGATGCGTATGCCTGTTGCCAAGCCTTAGCATCAATTGTAGGTTGTACACCGGAAGAAGTATTACCATTTTCAACTGGGATTATTGGCGAACCATTGCCAGTTACCCAAATTGTTGCTGCCCTACCAAACGCTGTAAATACACTTAGTGGGACAGGTTGGCTTGATGCGGCACAAGCTATTATGACGACCGACACTGTACCTAAATATATCACCCAAAATTTTCAAGTAGGTAAACATACCGCAGTAATAACTGGTATGGCGAAAGGCAGTGGGATGATATGTCCTAACATGGGTACAATGCTTGCATACATAGCGACAGATCTTGCGGTACTTCCACCAGTCTTGCAACAAATTTTACATATTGCAGTTGCGCAATCCTTTAACTGTATTAGTGTTGATGGGGATACCTCTACTAATGATGCTTGTATTTTATTAGCTTCTGGAAAAAATTCGGCTCCTACCATCTATGATCCAACTAGTTCAGCAGGACTAGCATTAGCATCTGCTGTAAACGCAGTTTGCAAAGAATTGGCTGAAGCTATAGTACGTGATGGTGAAGGTGCCACCAAATTAGTGCATATTAAAGTACACGAAGCTCTAAATCGTAATGAAGCACGACAAGTTGCAGACACTATTGCGCATTCGCCATTAGTCAAAACAGCCCTGTTTGCCTCTGATCCTAATTGGGGACGTATCCTTGCGGCTGTAGGGAGAGTTGGATTAGAAAATTTAGATATTGATTTAGTACGTTTATATTTAGACGATGTATGTATAGTACGTAATGGCTGTCGTGCGGCAGAATATACTGAAAAAGCAGGCCAAGAAGTGCTACAACGTTCTGAATTTACTATTAAAGTTGCTTTAGGGCGTGGCAATGCTACCGCCAATCTTTTAACTTGTGATTTATCTCATGATTATGTGCGTATCAATGCTGAATATCGTACATGAAGACACTTCCAAACCTAATGCTCATAACAGGAGCTGATCCCCACAATAAACCGCTGTTTTTACAGCGACTCCAATGGTCGCTGCAAACTGGGATTCAATTAGTACAATTGCGTACTGTAGGTTTATCTGGTTTAGCCTATATTGATTTGGTTACTGCTGTTAGGACATTATGCAGCATTTATAATGCTAGATTAATTTTAAATCCTCCAGTAGAAGGTTTAACGTTGCCAGAAGATACGGGGCTGCACCTAACTAGTAAACGCCTTTTAGCCCTTAATACACGGCCAAATTTCAAGCTAATAGGGGCTTCATGTCACAATAAATTAGAATTGATAAAGGCTAATAAGCTTAGTCTCGATTATGTGCTACTGTCCCCAGTTTTAGCAACTTCTAGCCATCCACAGGCACAGCCTTTGGGTTGGAATCAGTTTGCAAAGTTAGTAGCTAAAACGAAAATTCCAGTATATGCCCTTGGTGGTCTAAAGAGAGATGATCTTATAACTGCGTATCAATATGGTGCTTGTGGAATTGCTGCTATCAATGGTCTATGGATTCTGAATATGCCAGTGCCATAATGCTGTATAATGGCTTTACTATGACAAGAAATAATCACCCAACCATTACCCTAGCTATCACTGGAGCATCAGGTGCTCAGTATGGAGTACGTCTATTAGAATACCTAATTCAGGCCGAGTGCCAAATATTTCTCCTCATTTCCCAAGCAGGACGCATGGTATTACGTACCGAACTTGACCTTGATGTCCCAACACGTCCTATAGATATTGAAGGCTTATTTCGGCAAAAGTTTGCCGCTTTGCCTCACCAAATTCAAGTCTTTGGTCAACGGCAATGGACAGCACCAATTGCAAGCGGCAGCAATGTACCGCAATCTATGGTAATATGCCCTTGCACAACTGGGACTTTAGGTAGCATAGCAGCAGGTTTAAGTTCTAATTTGATTGAACGGGCTGCTGCGGTTATGCTAAAGGAGCAGCGAAAACTTATCTTAGTAGTACGTGAAATGCCATTATCAGTATTAAATCTTGAAAATATGTTACATTTAGCACGGGTTGGAGTAGTTATTATGCCAGCTAGTCCCGGGTTTTATTTTAAACCACAACAGGTTGCGGATTTAGTAGATTTTGTGGTATCAAGAATCTTAGATCATCTTGCTATATCTCATGATCTTACACCGCGATGGGGTTTAGATGATTTATAGTAGGGTGCGCATTGCGCACCATAATCAAAAAAAGCACGTGAATCATGGTTTTTAAAAAATTACTATATCTCGATGTTAAAAAAGTTAGTATTCTATTATATTCTAATATCATGTGTTGCAAGGGTTCTGTGCGAGATAACATACAAAATGCCTTGCAGAATGAAACGACCAAAAAATATATTTGTATTACTCGACTATCCAGTTTTTTGGCTTAACAAAAATTGCGTATGGATTCCTGCTTTCGCAGGAATGACGGGTTGGTCATTCAACGGACAGCAGATTTTTCATCAAGTCGTCATTCCTGCGAAAGCAGGAATCCAGTATTATAAATTTCAATTGTATTATATAAACATTTTCTAAATTTTGAACATCGAGTATATAGAAATAAATACACCATGACTTGGATTGACTACACAATTATTGGAATTATTATAATATCCACCATCGTTGGATTTGCCAGAGGCTTTGTACGTGAGATATTCTCTATTCTTTTCTGGATCTTAGCGTTTTGGATTGCTTGGGAATACTTTCACTTTTTTGCGGACTATCTACGTCCTTGGGTGGACTCGCAGCCAATTCGTTTTGGAATAGCCTTTATAGGATTATTTGCTATTACCATGATTTTAGGAAGTCTTATTGTCCTGATTATAGGTCGTATTGTAGATTACAGCCCCCTATCTTTTATAGACCAATTCCTTGGCACCATCTTTGGATTATTACGCGGGGCCTTGATAGTGTTAATTTTTGCTCTCGTTGGCGGCTTAACCACCATACCAAAAGAATCCTGGTGGCAAGAATCCCAATTTTTAACCCCTCTTGAAAAAATCTCTAAACAAATTATAAATCAGTTTCCCCCAAATATTGCACGCTATTTTCGTTCTTAAATCAATGTAAGGTGTCGCATTGCACACCATTACTAAAGTTACAAGTTACATCAATAGGTATTCTATGTGTGGCATTGTGGGTATAATTGGCAATAGTCAAGTAAATCAAACCCTTTATGACGCTCTACTACTCTTACAACATCGGGGTCAAGATGCCGCTGGAATGGTAACTTGTCAAGGCCGCAAGTTATACCTCCGTAAAGGCACCGGTCTAGTACGTGATGTATTCTATAGTCGGCATATGCTAGAACTACAAGGCACAATGGGCATAGGCCATGTTCGCTATCCCACAGCTGGTTGTACTAGCTCGGCTGAAGCCCAACCCTTTTATGTCAACTCTCCTTATGGCATAACCCTGGCTCATAATGGCAATCTTATTAATGCTAAATCTCTAAAAAAAGAACTATTTTTGGAAGATTTACGCCATATAAATACCGATTCGGATTCTGAAATACTCTTAAATGTATTCGCTCACGAATTACAGCTTCAAGAAAAGATCGAGGCTGATATTAATGATATATTTAAAGCTGTAGAAGGGGTACACAGACGCTGTCGAGGTGCTTATGCGGTAGTTGTAATGATTGCAGGCTATGGTATCTTAGGATTTAGAGATCCGTATGGCATTAGGCCATTAGTAATAGGCCGCTTAGAGACTGAAACCGGCACAGAGCATATAATCACTTCAGAAAGTGTCGCTCTAAATGCTAAAGGATTTAGTATTATCGGCGATGTCGCACCAGGTCAAGCTATATTTATTGATCTAAAGGGCAATCTATATACACGCCAGTGTGCAGAACAAACGCTACTTTCCCCTTGTTTATTTGAATTTGTCTATCTAGCGCGTCCAGATTCAATATTGGACAATATTTCTGTTCACAAAGCAAGGTCGCGTATGGGGCGTAAATTAGCCAATAAGATCCGCAAAGAATGGAATAAAGGTGATATCGATGTAGTAATCCCAGTACCTGATACCAGTAGAACCGCAGCACTTAAATTAGCCAATGAATTAGGGGTACGCTTTGCCGAAGGTTTTATCAAAAATCGTTATATTGGCCGTACTTTTATTATGCCAGGACAAACAGTACGCCGCTCATCGGTACGCCGCAAACTTAATGCTATTGATTTAGAGTTTCAAGGTAAAGCGGTTTTGCTAGTAGATGACTCTATAGTACGTGGTACTACATCGCAACAAATTGTCCAGATGGCACGAGAAGCAGGAGCTGCTAAGGTATTTTTTGCGTCCGCATCCCCTCCTGTGAGATATCCTAATGTCTATGGCATTGATATGCCAGTGGCCCATGAATTAGTTGCCCATGAGCGTAGTGAAGAAGATATTAAAACTATTATAGAGGCAGATCGGTTAATATATCAGGAGCTGTCTGATTTAATTGATGCGGTCAAGAAAAAAGGCAAGAGTCATGTAGATCGTTTTGATGCTTCAGTATTTGATGGGGTTTATGTTACTGGAGATATAACTGCTGATTATTTAGCTTGGCTTGAAAATCAGCGGAATGATAAAATTAAAGAACAACAGCGTATAGCTAATGATATGGTAATAGAATTACATAATACTAGTTAGAATAGGTTTTGGTACGTTCTCATAGGGTGCGCATTGCGCACCAGATGCCTTATGTTATTGAGAAGTTACAAGATAGTAGCTATTAGGATAAACCTATGGTGTAGGTGTAAGTTGTTGGGATTGAGGCTTAGGTTTACTTGTAAAAGCATCACTAATATATTCTACAGCTTGTTTAATAACGCCGCGATTGGGATCCACATAATCTGGTACTTTAACCACAGTCTCACGTTTAACCTGAGTTGCACCACCAGGTTGCGGTATCATATCGCCTTGAATTTTTTGCAATTTATCCTTATCAAAATATAGACGGATACGTCTACGCTCCATTTTTCCCCAACCACGAGTAATGGTATAGACATAATCCCAGCGAGATTGATGAAACATGTCTACGAGCATTGGGGTTCCCATAATGAAGCGTACTTGACGTTTCGATAAGCCAATACGTAATTGATTTATATTTTCTTGAGTTACAACATTGCCCTGTTGGATATCTTGGCGGTACACAATAGGTATGCGTTCTAAAATGGAACCGCGTTCTACAGTATTTATATCTTTTTCCTCAGAGGCACAGCCGCTGAGTATTATAATACAGCAGCAAGATATTAGCAGTAAAATATTTGAAGAGAACATTTGGTTATTACTTTGCGTTTTTTTAAAAGACTTAATAGATATTCTACTTTGTTAGATTGCAAGTTTAAGCGCACCATAAAATAGCATACATACCTCGTAAGATGTTGGGTTGACGATAAGGCCGTCAACCCAACCTACAGTTAAATATGACAAACTAGAATTAACCTTTATAAGAATATGTAACCACAATAGACATTATCCGAAACTAGTCATTCCTGCGAAAGCAGGAATCTATATCTTAACAATCATCTTATGTTTGCTAGGATGGTAGAGGTTTTCGGATAATATCTAATCTTTATAAATTTGCTATATAACCGTCAGATACATTAGATCCGTCAATAATTTTCTTTACAATAGCAACATTGGCTTTTAAATGTTTAGGATTGATAGTGCCAACAATCAAGCTACTTATACCAGGGTATGAAAATATAAACTGCATAGCCTTTTGCACTGCCTCAGAATTGGCAATGTGGCCGCTTTGTAGTCCTTTTTTGATCAATACACCTTTATTGAGTTGCTTGGCCTTATCTAGTACGGGTAATTCATCTAAGTAATTGGGATGGAGAGTCAACATGACTATATCTAAGAGATCTAATGCTTTTAAGCCTCCTGCTACTGTTTTACCAGATAAACCTGATGCCCTAATTAATCCTCGTTTTTTCAACGTTTGCAATGCATCTACTATAGCCTCTTGTTCCAAAATACGTAGATCATCACCATTAGAATGAATCAACACAGCATCTAAATAGTCCATCTTCAAAGTAAGCAGACTATTCTCAACAGTACGTATTGTTGTCTCATAGTCAAATTCAAAACGCGATTGGCCTTGTTCAAATATTTCTCCTACTTTAGATACAATTACCCAATCTTCTCGTTGTCCTGGTAATAGTTTTCCTAAACGTTCCATACTAGTACCGTAGGCCGGGGCTGTATCGATCAGATTGATGCCTAATTCAAGAGCAAGTTCCAATAAGCCTTGTACTGCTTGATCATCTGGTAATTTAAATGGGTGAGGGTATTTAACTTGTTGAGTGCGACCAAATTTAACTGTGCCTAAGCCTAATGGACTTACTGTAATGCCAGTATCTCCAAGATTTCTGGGTTCCATAATATAGAAACGTAAGGTTCGCTTATTTAAAATTCAGTTCAGCAAAATATAACTTGACTATTTAAATTTATCAATGCTACAATAAAATTTAATGATAATATATCAATCTATAGAATAGATTATCTGGTTTTTTTTACTATCCTAAATAAATTGGATGACTACCAAATTAATAATTCATAAACAAATAAAATTTTATGAGTACAAAAGAACGGCACTGGTTCAGTCTAATGTCTTGACTTAAGTATTTTATTATACTACACTATTTAGATAAAGATTGCTGATTCTACCGCTTTTTGTTGATATATAACTATTTGATAATAAAAGATAAAATCATAAGTAACAAGCGACTTATATTCAAAAAAGGATTGTAAGTGTATACTATCAATATTTATAAAGCTACTTATACTTAGGAAATTATTATTCACAGAAACTGGTAGAATCAGGAATTCGTTGAATAAGATTTTATTGTAACACTCGATGTTTAAAAGTTAGAAAATGCTTATATACTTAAATATCTTGGAATTACATATTTTAATTAGGTTTTTACTTGATTAGCTCTACGCAATGTTTTATACGTTATATCCCACAGAAGCCTTATAGCGTAAGGAATTAGAATATTACCCAATACTAACTTTTGAACATCGAGTAACATATATCTTACCTGATTTGAAAATCAAATTCCAAAGAGCGGTTACGTCGCGCTAATCGCATCTACAAGGATAGATCTTTTAGCTCGTAAATTAGCATTAAGGCTTGGCGAGGAGTTAACAAATCAGGATCGACCTTTTTAATAGCGGTTAATACTGGATGCGATGCTGACGATGGTGGTGATGACGGAGTAGCATTGAACAATGCTAATTGGGTAACAGCAGTCTTCTGCTCCTGAGCTTGTTTTTCTAACTCTTGTAAACGTTTACGTGCCTGTTCTAAGACTCGCTTTGGTACTCCCGCTAAGGCCGCTACCTGCAAACCATAACTATGATTAGCCGGACCTTTCTGGAGACTATGTAGAAATACAATCCCATCTTCATGCTCAATAGCATCTAAATGTACGTTTACAATACCACTATGTTCGTTAGGTAAGCTAGTTAATTCAAAATAATGGGTTGCAAATAAAGTATAAGCCCCTATTTTAGTAGCTAATTCTACAGCACTAGCCCATGCTAAAGATAAACCATCAAAGGTACTAGTCCCTCTGCCGATTTCATCCATTAGCACTAGACTATTACTACTGGCATTATGTAAAATATTCGCAGTCTCCTCCATTTCTACCATAAAGGTAGAACGGCCACTAGCTAAATCATCAGCGGCCCCAATACGCGAAAAGATGCGATCTACCGGACCTAATTCAGCCGCTGTTGCTGGGACAAAGCTACCACACCAAGCTAAGATGATAATTAGAGCGGTTTGGCGCATAAAAGTTGATTTACCGCCCATGTTTGGACCAGTGATTATTAACATACGGCGTTTAGGATTTAGCTGTACTCCATTAGCAACAAAAGGGATATCTTGGGCTTGCTCGACGATTAGATGTCTACCTGCTTCGATTTTGATGCCAGATTTTTGGGTTAGCACTGGACATACTAAATCTAAAGTTGCAGCACGTTCAGCCAGATTCGTCAGGACATCAAGTTCTGCTAATCCAGCAGCACAAGCTTTGAGCACTTCTAAATTCGCTATTAATATTTCTAGCAGTTGTGTATACAGGAAGCGTTCTCGGGCAAGTGAGCGTTCTCGTGCGGAAAGTACTTGATCTTCAAAGCTTTTTAATTCTGGGGTTATATAGCGTTCTACGGCCTTAAGCGTTTGGCGACGCTGATAGTTTGCTGGGATTCGATTGGCGTGAGTGCGGGATACTTCTAGATAATAGCCATGCACTCGATTATAGCTAACTTTAAGATTACTAATACCAGTACGAGTACGTTCTCTAGTTTCTAATTCTAATAGAAAGCCATCGGCATTATTTGCTAAATTGCGTAATTCATCGAGTTCATCATCATATCCAACAGCAATAACTCCACCATCACGAATGAGTATTGGTGGTTGTTCAATAATAGCCTTTTGCAATAAGGCTAAGGTTTCTGGATGCACACCTATTTGGGTTTTTAGTCTATCTAATAGGGATTCTATATTATTATTTCGATCATTATTTTCTCTATTATTACCAATATTATCCCTAATATTATTAATATGATAAATACTATCATCAGCACTACTGTTAGTATAATCGTTGCTATTATTGATTTTTAGTAACTTTTGTATTGCTGGCAAATGCTCCAGAGTTTCACGCAAAATAGCTAAATCTTTAGGTCTAGCACTTTTTAAAGCCACTCGAGCTAGAATACGCTCTATATCCCCTACACCTTGTAATTCTTCTTGCAAACTAATATACAGATTATGTTCCATAAATATGGCTATTGTAACATGGCGTTGTCTTAGCAGCTTTGAATTACGCAAAGGATTATTGATCCAACGGCGTAATAATCTGGCTCCCATAGGGGTCACGGTATGATCCATCACTCCAGCTAACGTATTGTTAGATTGGTAAGACAGGCTGCGGGTAAGTTCTAAATTAAGGCGCGTAGCTGCATCGATGATCAATGAATCTTCGCGTTGTTCTACCGTAATTCCCATAATATGTGGCAATGCACCACATTGGGTTTCTTGCACATATTGCAGTAGACAACCAGCTGCTATGACGGCTAAAGGTACATCTTGACAGCCAAAGCCACGTAAATTTTTGGTGCCAAATTGTTTATTTAAAGTTGTGACTGCATGATTGTAGTCAAAATGCCAGTCTGGTCTCTTAGTGATGCCAGCGTTAAGACCTAGTTGTTTTGGTATGGAGCTAGATTCGGTAATTAGTAATTCTGCAGGGTCCAAACGTGCCAATTCGCTACGCAATGCTTCTATGCCTATAACCTGTTGTAATATAAAACGTCCGCTGCTTAAATCTAGAATCGCTATACCAGAGGTATCCTGTTGTTGATGCAAGGCGGCTAATAAATTATCGCGGCGTTCTTCTAAGAATGCTTCATCGGTGACGGTTCCAGGGGTGACAATACGTGTTACTTTGCGTTCTAATGGCCCCTTGGTGGTTGCAGGATCGCCAATTTGTTCACAGATAGCAACGCATACGCCTTGGCGTACTAGTTTGGCTAAATAACTTTCTATAGCATGGTATGGCATTCCGGCCATGGGAATGGGTTGACCATTAGATTGGCCACGTTTGGTAAGGGTAATATCTAATAGTTTGGCGGCTCGTTCGGCATCTTCATAAAATAGTTCATAAAAGTCTCCCATACGATAAAATACCAGTTTATCCGGGTGTTCTGCTTTGATGCGTAAATATTGCTGCATCATTGGTGTATGTTGACTAGTTTTTTTGCTATTCATGTAAGACATTATACCAATTTTAACTAGAAGCTATATTTTATCGTAAAAAAACAAAATTTCTGATTCTACCGCTTTCTGTGGGTAACACTATCCTAATAGATAGCTTTATAAATATTGATAAATATTGATAAATATTGATAGTACACACTTACAAACCTTTTTTGAATATAAGTTGTTTGTGGCTCATAATTTTATCTAGCATTATCAAATATTTATATACCCATAAAAAGCTATTTACGTGCCCAAGCTGGACAGCAGTTTGATCCTAAATTGGTGGATTTATTTTTGACCCATATTGATGATTTTTTACTGATACGCAAACAATTAAGTGATAAGTTTACTTAATATTTCATCTTAGGAATATTAAAATTGTCTATTTTTGCTAAATTTGCGCTTACTATCCTCCTAATCCAGGCTTGTTATGCAGTGATTTTTATTTACCATACATTACTCGCGATTCATGACATGCAATATGGTTTGGAGCAGCAACTTAGTATTGAACAGGTTAATAAGGTCGAAGCCTTGATTACTCTATTTAGTAAGCAATTGCAGCATTACAAGCAGAATACTGCCATAAGTCTTAACAGGGTAGGATGGGTAGAGCGAAGCGAAATCCATCAAATACATCTCATAGTCTATTGTACTCAAAGTTTTTTGTCATTACTTTGGATTGGTGCAAAGATTGCAAATGTGATTTTTGAATATGGGTTTCGCTTCGCTCTACCCATCCTACGGGCTGGTTTAAATATAATTTTGCAAACTTAAAATTAAATGGGCGAACTGTAGGTAGAAAGTATATTAAATTAATTTTCAAAACCATGATTCACAGGATTTTCATAATAGCCAAGATTTTAATCGTGCTAATCTAGTTAATCAAGAATATCATGATTCAAAAATATTATGTTCTAATTAAAAGGATATACCATGAAGCCAATCACCATTAATACCTTAAATAATTTCAAAAAAAAAGGCGAACGGATAACTTGCCTAACCTGTTATGATAGTAGTTTTACTAGAATATTAGAAGAGGCTGGTATAGAATTGCTCTTAGTAGGCGATTCTCTTGGTAATGTCTTGCAAGGCCATGCGAATACTTTACCAGTTACTATAGACAACATGGTATACCATGCTGCCTGTGTGACCCGTAGCCTATTTAGCAAACCAAGGTATAGCTGTATGTGCACATTTAGGTCTCACCCCGCAATCAATACAGCGTCTTGGTGGGTATAGGGTCCAAGGACGTACCGAAGATGCAGCCGAGTTAGTTAGAAAAGATGCCTTGGCTTTAGAAACTGCAGGTGCTAATCTCTTGGTATTAGAATGTGTACCTAGTGCTTTAGCTGCTCAAGTTACTAATAGTTTACAGATTCCAGTGATTGGTATTGGTGCTGGAGCCGCTTGTGATGGTCAAGTTTTAGTATTACATGATATGCTAGGTTTACATCCTGATGGTTCTAATATACCGCGTTTTGTAAAAAATTTTTTTTTAGGGAAAAATAGCATCCAGGCTGCTATTAGTGCTTATGTAGATGCAGTAAAATCAGGCGAGTTCCCAGCTTTAGAACAAAGTTTTGACTAGTGTAGGGTGGACAAACGGTCGTATCGTTTGCCCACGTAAATCAAACAGGATAAATTATTAAAGCTAAAAGAAGGTAACAAGTGTCCCAACCAGTTGAAGAATTATCAATCAGCCAATTTGATGATGGCCAAGAAATTGTTCAAGAAATTGATAAAGTTATCCTCTCCAAAGGAGCTTGGGCCACCATACTATTTAGATATAGAGAATGGAATCGTACTAAAGAAGCTTATGGAGAAGACAAATATGGCATCCGCCGTTATCAAAAACGCAATGGCGAATATCGACAACAATCTAAATTTAATATTTCCAATAAAACCCAAGCACGGCTTATATCAGAAGGATTACAACAATGGATAAACGATAGTGAAAGCAAAAGTTAAATGGCTAGATGGTATGGCTATGGTCGGAGAATCGGCCAGTGGTCATGCTATTGTTATGGATGGCCCTCCAGAACATGGAGGTCGGAATATTGGATTACGGCCTATGGAATTGTTGTTATTAGGTATGGGGGGATGTACTGAATTTGATGTTTTACACATCTTGCGTAAAGCTAGACAACAGGTAACTGCTTGTGAAGTGCAGATAGAAGCACAACGTGCTGAGACCGATCCTAAAGTTTTTACCCGTATCCATGCGCATTTTGTTATTACTGGCCATAATTTAGATCCGAAGCGAATTACTAAGGCTATTGAGCTTAGTGCGGATAAATATTGTTCAGCCTCTATTATGCTAGGGGCAACTGCAAAAATCACGCATGATTTTGAGATTGTAGAAGCGTAGGTTGGGTTGTAAGTCCGTTTGGTAACCCAACATTAGAAATCCTTGGGAAAGCATAAAAATTTTCTAAAAAATTTTGACAACCCAATTTGTCTATTCTATATAGAACCTAAGCAGAATCTTAGGTCAAGGGTCTCAGTCTAGGGTGTTCATTCTGTACCGAAAACAGTAAAACTTTATCATACAAAAAATGTGTAACTCGGCCATCCAATTTTCTAATACTCAACTATCCAGTTTTCTA
>LFCU01000166.1 GCA_001044195.1 Candidatus Achromatium palustre | reverse complement strand
ATACCGCATTGGCGTGTGCTCGTATTTACAAAGAAGTCAATATCTTCCAATTTGTTATGTAGCCAAGGCGATACAGGTGCTGCTTTTAAGACTGCGTTCGTATATTTAGCTCGAGCCATCATAGTATTCCTGTTAAGAATATTAGACATTATCCGAAACCTTTTATCAATCCAGTAACGATAAAATAAAAATTGGGGTTTCGGATAATCTCTATTTCCTAAAATAGGTTATAGCTTACAATATTTAGTTATTAAGTTTAGTAAGAATAGTTTAGAGGAAAAAATTTTTTTAGCCTATTACTTAATTAAAGCTCTTGAATTAAGTACAACATTTCCCCAAATTGATTTGGAAATACCAAATTTTAGATATAACTTAAAAATTTTTGGAATAATACTTAAAAATTTTTGGAATAATAACAATGGCTAAAATAATTGGAATAGACTTAGGTACTACTAATTCATGCGTTGCTGTTATGGAAAGCGGTAGTTCCCGTGTTATAGAAAACAGCGAAGGAGACCGCACGACACCATCTATAGTAGCGTTTGCTAATGATGGCGAAGTACTAGTAGGGCAATCAGCAAAACGGCAAGCCGTAACTAATCCTAAAAATACCCTATTTGCTATTAAGCGCCTAATTGGTCGCCGTTATAGTGATGCCATCGTCACCAAAGATATGGATATGGTGCCTTACAAAATTGTTAAGGCGGATAATGATGATGCTTGGGTCGAAATTAATGGCAAAAAAATGGCACCACCAGAAATTTCTGCCAAAGTTTTGCAAAAGATGAAAAAAACTGCTGAGGATTATTTAGGGGAAACAATTACTGAAGCTGTTATTACAGTCCCAGCGTATTTTAACGATTCTCAACGCCAAGCTACTAAGGATGCAGGACGTATTGCTGGACTTGATGTTAAACGCATTATCAATGAGCCTACAGCTGCTGCCTTGGCTTATGGCATGGATAAGCAACGGGGGGATCAAAAAATAGCGGTCTATGACCTTGGTGGTGGTACTTTCGATATATCTATTATAGAGATAGCGGAAGTAGATGGGGAGCATCAATTTGAAGTTTTGTCTACTAATGGCGATACTTTCTTAGGTGGTGAGGACTTTGATAAACGCATCATAGATTTTCTAGTAGAAACGGCTCGTAAGGAGCATGGGGTCAATCTACGTACGGATCCATTGGCTTTACAACGCCTGAAAGAGGCTGCTGAAAAGGCTAAAATAGAGTTAAGCTCCAGTCAGCAAACAGATATTAATCTACCCTATATAACAGCAGATCAAAATGGCCCCAAACATCTAAATGTTAAGTTAACCCGTTCTAAATATGAGTCTATGGTAGAGGATCTCATTGAACGTACCGTAGAACCATGTCGGATAGCAATGCGTGATGCCAAGATCGCAACGTCTGAAGTAAATGAAGTAATCCTAGTTGGTGGCCAGACCAGAATGCCCAAAGTCCAGGAACGAGTAAAGGCTTTATTTGGCAAAGAACCACGTAAAGACGTAAATCCAGACGAAGCCGTTGCTATTGGGGCATCTATCCAAGGCGGGGTACTTGGTGGTCAAGTAAAAGATGTGTTACTATTAGATGTAACGCCATTATCTTTGGGTATTGAAACCCTAGGTGGTGTTATGACCAAGATCATTGACAAAAACACCACCATTCCAACTTCAGCTAGCCAAACTTTCTCTACTGCTGAAGATAATCAGACTGCCGTTACTGTTCACGTCCTACAAGGCGAACGGGAACGTGCCATAGATAATAAATCCTTAGGTCGTTTTGATCTAGGCGATATTCCAGCAGCTCCCCGTGGCGTACCTCAGGTTGAAGTAACTTTTGATATTGATGCCAATGGTATCTTAAATGTTGCAGCTAAAGATAAGGCTACAGGCAAACAGCAAACTATTACAATTCGCGCATCTTCGGGCCTAAACGAACAAGAGATTGCCAAAATGGTCAAAGACGCAGAAGCTCATGCCGAAGAAGATCGTCGCTTTCATGAGTTAGTAGGCGCACGGAATAATGCTGATAGTCTTATTCATGCTACCCGTAAATCTCTTAAAGAACTTGGAGATAATATTGGTGCTGATGAAAAGAGTCGCATTGAAACGGCAATCCAAGATTTGGAAGCTGCGTTAAAGACTGAAGATAAATCCGATATAGAAGGTCGTACTGAAGCTCTAGCCTCAGCATCTGCTAAACTAGCGGAACATCTCCAAGCCCAACAGGGTTCTACAGATGGCAACCCGTTCAATGCAAATGAACCACCTCCAACTCAAAACAACAAGGATGACGATGTTGTGGATGCTGAATATGAGGAAATAAAAGACAAGAAATAAGGGCCAAGACGATAATACCTAGATTGAAGTAACATACTTAATTTGGCATCCTTCATTTCCAGTTTACACTTTGAAGTATCTTTCCCACGCTCTGCGTGGGAATGCAGTTGGTGACGCTTCGCGTCACAAAAATTTAAATTGTTCACTACTTTTCCGTCAAAGTGAAGGATGCCCTTAATTTCAATCTATTTACAATTGGTTGCGGTAATCCGCGACCTGAATCCATAGCCCTACATCGTGTGAAGACAATGGCCAAACGCGACTATTATGAAGTCCTCGGCGTGAATCGCAACGCCAGCGAGGCCGAATTAAAAAAATCTTATCGACGCCTGGCGATGAAATATCACCCAGATCGTATAACAGGATCTGAGCGTAAAAATGCCGAGCAAAAATTTAAAGAAATCAAAGAAGCTTATGAGGTCTTAACTGATTCTCGCAAACGAGCCTTGTATGATCAATTCGGACATGCTGGAATTGATTCCGCAGCTAGTAGTATGGGAACTGGCAGTGCTCGTGGTGCTAACCTTGGCGATATATTTGGAGATGTGTTTGGAGATATATTTGGGGGACGTGGTGGGCATAGATCAAGCCGTGGTTCTGATCTCCGTTACAACCTCCAAATTACCCTAGAAGAAGCCGTATTTGGTACTACTACAGAAATTCGTATTCCAACTTTAGTTCAATGCAGAGAATGTAATGGCAGTGGAGCTAAACCTGGAACCCGTCCCACTGTATGTGAGACCTGTAAAGGGATGGGGCAGGTGCGTATGCAGCAGGCGTTTTTCTCTATTCAACAAACATGTCCCCGTTGTCAGGGGCGTGGTACGGTAATAACTCAACCTTGCTATACATGCAATGGGCATGGACATGTTGAAGAATATAAGACGCTACAAGTCAAAATCCCTCAAGGGGTAGATACTGGCGATAGAATACGACTGTCTGGAGAAGGAGAATCGGGTGGTACCGGTGGTACTTCTGGCGATCTCTATGTCCAAATCAATATCAAACCCCATAATATTTTTGTGCGAGAAGGGGCTGATTTGCACTGTGAAGTACCAATTTGCTTTACCATAGCAGCTTTAGGTGGGGACGTAGAGGTTCCAACGCTATATGGTAAAGTATCCCTTAAAGTTCCGCCTGGCACTCAAAGTGGCACTCCGTTAAGGTTGCGTAATAAGGGGGTAAAGCCAGTACGTGGTGGTTCACAAGGAGATATGATCTGTCGAGTAGTAGTAGAAACGCCAGTAAATTTGACAGAGCGACAGAAAAATCTTTTGGAAGAGTTTAATCAGACGTTGCGTAGTTCTGGAAGACGACATAGTCCAACCTCAAGTGGTTGGATGGATTCTGTTAAAAAATTCTTGAAAGATTTAGGATTAACTTAAAAAGACGGACGGTGGGTTTCGCTTGAGGCTCTACCCACCCTACGATTCCATAGAAATCTTAACCATGTAGGTTGGGTTGATGGCATTATCGTCAACCCAACATATATAGTTACTAGAGCATAATTACTGTCAAATCTACTATCCAGTTTTTCTGTTTAACTTTTATCATAAAATATTAAAGCAATATATTTCAATGAGTTACATTTTGGTGCCGAGGCTCTGCCTCAGTACCAGATGCTACGTCCTTGAATTTATCAAGTCAAAAAAACTGGATAGTCAAGTATACACATACCAATAAATCCAAACATGGGAATGATCAACCCATTATCCACTCGCTGATTCCTCAAAGGATGGAGACAAGGCTTAAGGTTACTTAAATACCTGAGTTCTCAAGTAATAACGAACTTGATGCCATTTTTTTGATGTGGAAGGCTAACCATCCCAAGTAGTGTTTCATTACACTAAAATTGGAAAAATAATGTCAAATTTTTTGCACATCATTTTTAAATATTGATTATGCAATATATATCACGCACCACCACACATTTATACATTTTAGAATAAATCGTAGATTTTGAGGTTGTAGTATGTACATATTGTATCAACATGTAGAGAGTTATAATTATTTTTTATGCACTATAAGCAAAAATCGATATAATGTCTAATGTTTATAGAATAATTATGGCACAATCAACTATTTAAATAAGTATTTGCAACTATGCCCTACCAAAGCATTCGTGAACTAGCCAATAATCTACGTACTGGACAATATTCAAGTGAAGAATTAACTCGTAATTTCTTAAAACGTATCGCTAATATTAACCCAACTCTTAATGCCTTTATTAGTACTACCGAAGAAATAGCTTTAAAACAAGCCACTGATGCCGATAAACTCCTACGCTCTAATGAGTCTAGTAATCTACTACTAGGTATACCTATTGCCCATAAAGACATATTTTGCACGAATGGAGTCAAAACTAGCTGCGGTTCCCACATGTTAGACAATTTTATATCCCCGTATGATGCAACGGTAGTGGAAAAATTAAACAGGGCTGGTGCTGTCATGCTTGGTAAGACTAATATGGATGAATTTGCTATGGGATCATCCAATGAAACTAGTTGGTATGGCGCAGTACAAAACCCTTGGGATTTAACAAAAGTACCAGGTGGATCTTCAGGAGGATCGGCAGCCGCAGTTGCTGCTGGACTGTGTATCGCAGCCACTGGAACTGATACAGGTGGCTCCATTCGTCAACCTGCTTCTTTGTGTGGCATAACCGGGCTTAAGCCTACTTACGGTCGAGTATCGAGATTTGGCATGATAGCCTTTGCATCCAGTCTTGATCAGGGTGGTACTTTAACCCGAAGCGTCGAAGATGCTGCAATAATGCTCCAAGTTATGGCGGGATTTGATCCTAAAGATTCTACCAGTGTTGAACACCCTGTACCAAACTATCTTGACAGTTTAGATGCAGATATTTCAGGATTACGTATTGGATTGCCTAAAGAATATTTTGCAGCTAATCTCGATTCTGGTATAGCAGATTCTGTAACAGCAGCTATTGCAGAATATCAAAAACTTGGGGCTAAAGTTCAAGATATTAGTCTGCCCCATAGCAATCTAGTAGTACCAACTTATTATGTAGTAGCTCCTGCCGAATGCTCTTCCAATTTAGCTCGTTATGATGGAGTGCGGTTTGGGCATCGTTGTGAAAACCCTCAAGATTTAATGGATCTATACCAACGTTCCCGTTCGGAAGGTTTTGGCCCGGAAGTAAAACGCCGTATCATGATTGGAACTTATGTCTTATCAGCTGGCTATTATGATGCTTATTATCTAAAAGCCCAGCAGGTACGACAGTTAATTGCTAAAGATTTTGAGGAAGCTTTTGCGGAAGTAGATGTAATTATGACACCGACTTCTCCTACAACAGCGTTTCGTATTGGAGAGCGGATGACAGATCAAGTGGCTATGTATTTATCGGATTTGTATACTATTGCAGCACCTTTAACTGGTTTACCTGCACTGTCGATTCCTACATCTTTAGTTAATGGCTTGCCATCTGGTCTACAAATTATGGCGAAGCATTTTGAGGAGGCTAAACTACTTAATGTAGCCCATAAATTGCAGCAGGTTACTGATTGGCATACTAAAATGCCACCAAAAAGCGTGATTGATATGTAGGGTTGCATCTACCAAATCTACGAGCTGATGTATTTATTTCTCATCATAAGCCCGTAGATATTTTCTTAGGGAGTGGTATATGAAAAAACTTCAAGGAAAAAGATATGGATAAATTAAATGAAATACTTGAAGATGAAAAATTGGATATGGGTTCAATAAACCATAGCATTACCCAAGTAAGATTGGCCAGCTTGCTAAATAATGATGATAGATTTACCGTTATGACCGAGCTAAGTTTAGATATTAATCATCTAGATTTTAGTAAATATGGAATCAAGGCCAAAGAAGAAATTAAACCAGATATTTGTTTGTACCCCAACAGGGTTGATTGGCAAGATATAGATATCGTAAAAATGACAGAAATGCCTTTGTTGATCATTGAAATTTTGTCTCCCACTCAAAGTCTTGAGGTACTTAAAAATAAGCTTTATGCGTACTTCGAACTTGGGGTAAAATCATGTTGGTTAGCAATCCCTTCAATTGAGGCTATAGATATTTATTCCAAACCTAAACAGCATAAGACTTTTACTATGAATGATACTGAAGTTATTGATGAATGTCTTGAAATTCATTTACCCATGCAAAAAATTTTCAGAAAACGTCATAAACTAGATATAAATTGCGCACCATAAAATAGCATACATGCGTCGTAAGATGTTGGGATGTCTATGTAATAAAGTAGAAATAATGATGATAATTATAACACATTAATAAATTAATAGACTAATAAAGCTATGGTGCGTCATAATTATGTAACAATAAATTGAATACGCACATTATACCCTAGCTTAGATTATAACTTTAATGAACACAATACAAAATGATAGATTCCTACGCGCACTTTTAGGCCAACCTGTAGACATGACCCCAGTGTGGCTAATGCGCCAAGCAGGACGCTATCTCCCAGAATACCGAAACACGCGGGCACAAGCTGGTGACTTTATGACACTATGCAAAACCCCAGAATTAGCCTGCGAAGTAACCTTACAACCTCTAGCCCGTTTTCCTTTGGATGCTGCGATCCTATTCTCTGATATCCTGACAATACCAGATGCTATGGGATTAGGACTATATTTTGTGGACGGTCAAGGTCCTAAATTCAAATATCCAGTGCGCACTCCTAAAGCCATACAAAACTTAACAGTTCCAGACCCTGAAGACCAATTGCGCTATGTTATAGATGCAGTACGCCTGATACGAACTGAATTAGCTGGCAAAGTGCCATTGATTGGCTTTGCAGGTAGCCCCTGGACTTTAGCTGTTTATATGGTAGAAGGTGCTAGCACTAGAAGTTATTCCAAAATTAAAGGAATGCTATATGATAGCCCTAATACTTTACACAAATTACTTAATATTTTAGCAGACAGTGTTATATTATATTTAAATGCCCAAATTGCCGCTGGTGCTCAAGCAATAATGCTATTTGATACTTGGGGCGGCATCTTAACACCAACTGCATATCGAGAATTTTCTTTAGCCTATTTAGAACGTATTTGTTACAGTTTAGTAAGGGAATTTGCAGCTCAACCTATTCCTATCATCCTATTTACTAAAGGTGGTGGCCAATGGTTAGAAGTGATTGCTAAAAGTGGTTGTGATGCTATTGGATTAGATTGGACTATCGATTTAGGTGAAGCAAGGGCTAGAGTTGGAAATTTAGTAGCGTTGCAAGGTAATCTTGATCCTGCTATATTGTATGCAGCTCCAGAACAGATTAGATCTGGCGTTGCCATGGTATTGGAAAGTTATGGACATGGCTCTAAACATGTATTTAATTTAGGACATGGTGTTGCTCAGGATATGCAGCCTGAACATATTGGTGTGTTGGTTGATGCTGTACATGAATTAAGTAAACCGTATCATCAATGATTCGTAATTTTTAACTTGTGCATTTCCATTTAATATGTTGGAATTGCACAAAGGACAAAAATATATTATGGCTCTTGCTTTGTTTGATCTGGATAATACTTTAATTGCAGGCGACTCTGACTATCTGTGGGGTAAATTTCTTGTTGACCTTGGAGTTGTAGACTCAGAAAATTATGAACGTAAAAATAAGCAATTCTATCAAGAATACAATGAAGGGCGTTTAAATATCCAAGCATTCCTAAATTTTACCTTAAAACCTCTAACGCAATATTCACTTGACCAATTAGTAACTTGGCGTACCCAATTTGTAGAGAAACACATTGAACCAATTATCTTGCCTGCTGGCGAAAAATTGATAGCCAGACACCGGGCACAAGGAGATAAACTGTTAATAATTACTGCAACCAATGCCTTTGTTACCGAACCTATAGCGGCACGTCTTGGAGTAGAATTGTTAGCGGCAGCACCTGAGCAAAAGGATGGACGTTATACCGGAAGGATGGCTGAAGTTCCATGCTTTAGAGAAGGTAAGGTTATTAGACTCAGGGCCTGGCTACAAGCAAATAATATTTCTATGGATGCTAGTACTTTTTACAGCGACTCCTGTAATGATCTCCCATTATTACAATTAGTAACGCATCCTGTAGCTGTAGATCCTGATCCTATTTTACACCAATATGCTGATGCTCATAACTGGCCTATTATCAGCCTGCGCTAAAAATCTATCCAAATTTTTACTGAAGCATGTAGGGCATTTAAAAATGGTTTAGGACTAGGATTTATAAAATACATACCAACGCACACTATATATAATGCAATAATCCCACCCCAATTAGCACTATACCATAATTTAAAGGCACTCCCAAAGGAACGCTTAATGCGTTGATTGTCCCAATCTACACTATACACTTCATCTAATAGTAAATGTACTAAATACCCCAAAGTTCCAAAACTTCCAACAAGCCAGGCCCGTTGTGGTGGTTGGTTTAATACATAGGTTGCTATAGCGATTGTACCTAAGCCCCAAAATATAGCGGCTGGGACCGAATGAAACAGACCTCGATGTACCGTAATCTTAGTCACTATGGCAAATATTAAAAAGCGTAACAGTATAAAGGACACAAACCATATTCCTAATAAATAAATCAATGCTAATCCTTTATGGTCTAAGAAGAAAATTATTGCAAAAGCTATGGTAATGGCCAATAAGCCCACAGCTACACGAGTAGGTATGGAATTATCTGCGTCTATATCAGCTAATAAGCTACCAAGTGTTCCTAAGCCCCAACAGATTACTGCTTCTACAGGGTTGGCTAATCCTATAATTAATGCACCACTAGCTAAGATACCGCTAGCCAAAAATCCAACAGTTACATGAGTATGAAATGATGCCATAAACAAAATCCATGCCTAAATATTAATCTTTTGAGTTGTTATATTAATAAAAATTTTTAAACTGTATTTGCTAAAAATAAACCTCTATGCTACACTAAATACATTGGCTAATACTATCTTAATATTATTTATTGATGGGTTTAGCTTTAGCTCTACCCATCCTACCATGCTACATGATTATTGTTGCCGCTCTAAACGCTAGAGAATACTGCCGCCTTTGGTTTTGCCTTTATTCAGGATTACAAATCCATTGTAGGTCTGTTGCATCCAGGCTTTTAAGGTTAAACCAAGTTTTATATTAGTTAATAAATTGTTTTTGATAAGCGTCTACTAAACAGAAATTATCTTGTAATTCCAATACGTTACATGGAAATGCACAAGTTAAAAAATCCTGAATCCTTAATCTTAAACCTTCATCATTAAAGCACTCGGAACAGAGCATAATCTATTATTCCACATTATGTTTAGCACATAAGATGACTGGAGGCATAGCCGCAACCCATCATTAAAAAAGTTTAACGTTATATTTATTGATGGGTTTCGCTTTACCCAAATTTTACGCGCTAGTATCACACAAATTTTTCTATTAGTTTAATTTCTTCTGGTGTCAGTGCGAATAGTTCATATACTAAGGTGTTTAGTTTTTGTTCGAGGGTATCGAGTTGGGCGGTTAGTTTGGTTATTTCGGTTTGTTCTTGTTTTAGCCATTGTTCCCAGTCGTTGCGTTCTTGTAAGGGTATGTCTTGTTTAAAGACTTTTTTGATTTCAGAACGAAATTGGGAAAAGTCTAATTGCCACCAGTTTTTGAGCTTGGTAGTGAGTTTGGCTTCACGGTTTTGTGGGCATAGATCAGGGATACGACACCGCACCGCTTCTTGTTTTTGGTATCTTAATTCGGCAGTGGCCTGACATTTTTCTGCTAATTGTGCAATAGCCTGTTTTTGATCTTCGGTAGAACTAGGAATAGGAGATAAATCTAAAAATTGAGCTTTTAATCGTAAAAAACCACCTCTTAAAAAGGTACAAATACCCAACCAAAAAAACCAATATAAATTTGAGTTAAAAAGTCCTAAAAGAAATAAATCGCCTGTATTTAACATAAAAGCCGTTGCATTCAGATAAGTTTGAGAATTATCCAAGACAAATTTGGGATGATCTGCTATTTCAATATATACTATTTTATTTCTTTCATAGTTATCATAATAGGCACAGGCTCTTAGTTCCCACCAAAATTCACCTTTGTCGGTTCGCTTTTTTGCTTTTTCGGCAAATGGTAATAAATGTTGTGATATTGCAGGATAAGTATCGCAAAACCATTGCCAGGCTTCATTTTCATTTGGGGTGTCAATAGACTGTCTTGTCCATCCTTTAGGTATTAGAATTAAAAATAGATTTCTTGAGGCACTATGCCATTTATGTAGGTCTTTTCCTTCTAAAAATGGTTTTAATAGTTCCGTTGATTTGGGATCAGCTTTTATTAATTCATCCTTTGTGGCTTGGTCAATTACAAAGGCTTCATTTAGACCAGTTAGAATACCTCGATAAGGTGAGCCATAGATCTCTTTTAAAATAGGCTTATCTGTGGTGATTTTATGGCGTAGATTCAATAGCTCATCACTTTCTAAACGCCAAGCTGCGACATCTAAATTAGCTTGAGTCATTGGTGTGGCATGTTCTTTAAAATATTTGGTTAAATCGGTTGGGACTTCGGTGCCTAAAACTAGTGTCTGGAAATTATGCGTCGTTTGCGGTACGGCCTTACGCATGGTTAAAATTGCCGGATAAGTAGTAACACCCTCAAAGATTTGCAAATCCCCAAAATCTACTACATTTTCTAAGCTGGCTTGTGCTGTTAAAAATTGGCGGAGATTTTTACCACTGCTGGTTTTAAAAAAGGTACTAGAAGAAATATAACCCATGCGGCCATTTGGTTTTAACAGATTTAAACCTAGCTCAAAGAAATAAGCATATAGATCTGCAACACCATGATATACCTTATAATGCTGCTCTAAATAAGGCTTGATAGGACTGATTAATTCCTGACGCACATACGGCGGATTCCCTAACACCACATCAAAGCCGCTATTATTGGATTCAGTGAAAATTTCCGCAAAATTTTCTTGCCAAACAAAAGGCTTATCCGTATAGGCTGGGTCTTTGATAAGACTGTTGCCGCATTTAATATTAGCATCCAAACTGTTTAATACTTTGCCATGCTTGGCAGTTTTTAGCCATAATGACAATTTAGTAATCTCAATCGACTCAGGATTCAAATCCACACCATATAGATTACGATTGAGGATCTCCTTGTCCAAATCAAACAGATCATAACTGCCACTTAGACTTTCTAGGACATCATTAACTCGCGTATATTCCGCATGAAAAAAATCAAACGCTGCAACTAGAAAGGCACCCGAACCACAGGCTGGATCAAGGACGCGGGTAGTGCGGAGAATCTGCTGATAGCTACGCCAAAATTGGAGTTCTGGATTACCCTTTTTCATCCAAGCTCCATCTTTCTTGCGTTTATTCGCCATAGAATTCCACAATGCTGCAAACCCCGTTCGCAAATGCCCACCTAGCGTATGTTCTACAATAAAGCGGGTAATGTGATCTGGGGTATAGACTACGCCGTGTTTTTTGACCTTGGATACCGTCTTGGATGCTGGCTTAGATACCGTTTTGGATACTTTAGATATTGTTTGAGACGCTGTTTGATTAGCTTCACCAAGAAATTTAGCTTGGAGGCTCTCAATATCACTAATAGATTGCTCAAAAATATGTCCCAGCACCGTGACGCTAACTTCACTGGCAAAATTATATTCTGCTAAATTTTTAAACTCCTCACACAACGCATCACTTACTATTAAACGGTCTAGCTGTGTATCAGATTTAAACAAACCACCATTATAAGCTGGTATGTTTAATGCTGGATTGCCGCTATCAATCGCTCGAAATAGAGCCTTAAAATTATCCCATACAGGACGCGGATAGTAAGGATCATGATGCTTATAAGCCTGGGCTATAGTCTGATTTGGTAATAGCTTGCGATCTTCAGCAAAAACAATAAACAGGATACGATCTAAGATGGTTTGGACATGGCGGATTAGATCCAAAGGCGCAATGGTAGGATTAGCAGTGTTTAGAGTATTAAATAGCTTTTCCCGCAATGCTTTATAATCCCGATACAACTGATTGGTGATCTCTTTGCCTAGCTGCTCACTTTGCTTAAGGATTTGAAGACTCGCCCCGCTTAATAGCTGCTTGGCACTTACCAGCCATTGCAAGCGAGTATATTCTAGCGGGTCAGTTAATTTAGACAAATCCCAACTTTCATAGGCTTGGCGACCGTAACCTACGGCATATAGACGAATCTCTAAATAATTGCTGACCAAGACCCATTGCGCACCAGGTGCATCCATCGCATATTCCCAGGCTTGTTGGACTGGGCTTTTATGGCGGCCTGGCATGATTGCGTCAAGGTCTTTAGTTCTAGCTCCTTTCAATTCAAACGGAGCGATAATTTTAGTACTATCTGGAGCAAAATGCCCTAAAGCTATGTCTACACTGCCATTGCCGATCTTTTGCTCTTGAGCAAGAGTCCAGCTTGTGCCATCAAAGCCTTTATAGCCTAAAATTTCAACGAGAATCTTTTGGATAAATTGGCTGTGCAGAGCTGTTTCTGTTTGTTTGAAAATAGCCTGATTATGAATACTATCTTGCCAGGCTTGTAAGATTGCAAGATGTCCTGTTGAAAGAGGCGCAGGCTGCAATGCCTTAGCCAGTTTAGGATTGATTAAATATTCGGGTACATTTGGCATATTAGTAACATAAGTTGTGACAACTTCCCAATTTTTCTGATTTTAAAGTTTTTTATGGATAATAATATCTTATGTATAAGTAGCTTTATAAGTATTGATAGTATATACTTATCATATTTTTTTGACTATACTTTTGGCTCATAATTTTACCTACTATTATCAATCTGTTAGATTCCTACAGAAAACGTTAGAATCAGAATTGTAACAAAATATATCCAAATAGATTATTAATGAATAAATTATTAGAGATCCTAAAATATAGAACTAAACTTGCTTATCCATAGTCCAAACATATACAATTTTATTAGTGCTTATTTTGACTCTAAATAAGAATATTCTAATAATCTTTATGATATGTGTTTTTTAAAACCTATTTTATAGAGGAATTTTGAGTAGCTTTTATTTACAATTATAAATATACAACTGGACTAATCACCAGTAAGTGAGGACTAATCAATGAATTTGCCAGATGATCCAACTGACAACCCACCTGAAAATACTGCCCCCACACCTGCAATATCCTTATTGTATAAATGGTTATTGATGGCTGTACTACTTGCAGCCTCAATAACCGTTGTTATTGCAGCAGCTAAAGTTACCATCACATATCTTAACTATGCTGCATTTGCAGTAGCTTTACAGAATGGCGATATAGATACAGTCAAAAAACTTTTAAAACAAGAAGTTGATCCCAATGCCAAAATGCCTCAACAGGGTCAAGAGATGCCGTATCTTCATTATGCCACGTACAAGGGCAATACTGGCATTGTCAAACTATTACTTGATCATGGTGCCGACTTAGATACGCCTGGAACCGATGGCCGTTCTCCTTTGGAGCGAGCCATTGCAGATAATAAATCAGATATAGCACAATTATTTCTTAAAAATGGTGCTAAAATCTCAAAGCCAGAGCCAAATAAGCCCAGTCTACTCCATCTTGCTTCTAAACATAATGATGTTGCTACTGTTAAACTACTCTTAGACCATAAAATGGATGTTGAAGCACCATTTCCAAATGGGGAAAAATTGCTTAACTACGCAATAAATACTAATAGAAAAGAGCTTTCTAAACTTTTTATAAAACGTGGTGCTAAGTATAAGAAATTTCTAACTAAAACTTTAAAAACAGAGGATACCAAAACCTTAGCTAAATTGTTGGATGGTGGTGTCCCTGTTACCACTAAGATTGAGAAACAACCCCTAATTGAATGGGCCGTGCGCAAGGCTTTAGCAAAAAGTATAGTTGTGTTAATCAAAAAAGGTGCTAATCCTAACGCAGTTGCCAGTGAAGGCCAATCCTTACTTGCTTTGGCTGTAGCTCTTGATTTGCCTAAAGTAGTGGCTGCGTTAGTTGATAATGGAGCCAAAATTAACAAGAAAGTCACTACTCCAGTATCTAAAAAATTTGTAAAATTATTTAATTTTAAATATCAACGGTTCTTTCTTACTAAAGATCGTGGACTTACCCCAATAATGCTAGCAATTCTGCGGCAGCGTGAAGATATAGTTAAGGTATTACTTGCTCGTAAAGCCCATCTTAATACGCCTACTAAAAAACATGGGGTTTGGCCAGTGGGCCTTGCGGCTAATAAACAACCACCTGATATTTCCATGATGCAGGTGCTTTTGGGGCGTGATCCTGCTCCAGAAAAACAGATACGCCATATAAAAATTTCTTTACGTCGCCAGATTGCAAAGCTGTATGTAAACGATAAACTTAAGTTTAAGACTCGAGTCTCAACAGGAAAAAAGGGTTATCGTACCCCTCCTGGTAAATATGTAATCACCAATAAATATAGAAAATGGACCTCTACTATTTATAAGGTTCCTATGCCTTATTTTATGCGTCTTAATGCCAGTTCTATTGGATTGCACCAAGGTGCGGTACCTCGTTATCCAGCCTCTCATGGGTGTATTCGGGTACCAAAGGGTAATGCGGCGCGACTGTTTCGATTATCTAGGGTAGGTGATTTGGTAACAATAGAAAAAAAATAGGTAACTTCTCAATAACTTATGACATCTGGTGCCGAGGTTCTGCCTCGGCACCAATTTTAGTGGCTCTGCCACATATTTTTAAATATTTCTGATTCTACCGCTTTCTGTGGGTAGTACTATCCTACGTATAAGTAGCTTTACAAGTATTGATAGTATATACTTACCATCTTTTTTGAATATTGTGGTTCATAATTTTATCTAGCATTATCAAATATTTATATGCACACAGAAAGCAGTGAATCAGAGTTATAATTGACCAAATCTATCACTATTTTAAAGTGGTGCTGGAGTTGTGGTAGCTGCTGAAGCTGTACTACCTGTTGCTGTGGTTTGTGCTGTTGGAGTAGATGTTGTCACGGCAGTGGCTGTTGGTACAGTTTCAGCGGCTGTAGTAGCTGTTGGAACCGTAGCGGCTGTTGGAACTGCTACTTCTGCTGCTGTTGCTGGTGCCACAATTTCGGCTGCTACTGGTGATATTACTTCAGCCGCTGCTGCTACTGGAGCAGTGGTAATTACTTCTGTTGCTGTAATTGCGGCAGGTGCTGCAACTTCTGCTACAGTAGCTGCTGCTGGAGCAGTTGCGGTAATTACTTCTGTTGCTGTAACTGCGGCAGGTACTGCAACTTCTGCTATAGTAGCTGCTGCTGGAGCAGTTGCGGTAATTACTTCTGTTGCTGCTATTGCAGCAGGTGCTGCAACTTCAGCGGCTGTTGTAGATAACAATATGCCTTCAGCAGCAACTACCGGGCCTGTTACTACAGCACTATCTATAGCTACAGCAGATGCAGTCTCAGCCGCGCCAGTAAATAAAGATGTGACAGCCGCAGTACCTCCTGTAAGATAGAGGTATGTTACTACGCTAACCGCAATCCCTACTCCTATCGATAGTATTTGGGTGCCAATTGATGGGGTTGGGGGAATCTGGTGATATGATCTTTGGGTGGCAAATCCACTCAATGGTAAGAGGCCAAACAGCATAATAATAAATAATTTGCGCATAAGTATAACCTATTTAATTACAACCTAAAATAACCTAAAATAACCTAAAAAATTTTTTAACAATTGGTATGAATCAAAATTATATTATAATAGCATCCTAAATAAGAAAATTAAAATATTGTCATTGATAAATTGATAATTTCAAATAATATTCGTCATTAAATAATAATTTTCTTACATAGTTTGAAACTAAAATTGTTTCCACGCTCTGCGTGGGAACTTAGGGGCGTTCAGGATGCGTTCCCACGCCGAGCGTTGGAACGATAAAAAACCTTCAGATGCTATAGTTTATTGAGAAGTTACGATTAATTATACTATTATAGTACATAAAAATTTCAAGAACTATTGACAAATTAATACTATATATACTATACATCTATTAGACATTATTCGAAACCCGTCATTCCTGCGAAAGCAGGAATCTATACCTTAA
>LFCU01000210.1 GCA_001044195.1 Candidatus Achromatium palustre | reverse complement strand
TTAGTTTAGATTCGTATGACAGATGTAGGGCGGGAGAGCGAAGCGATCCCGCCTTGTTTGATAAAAATCACAATTTTTACATTGCTATTTTCCACCCAATTTAGGCATTATTTCAAAGTAGTAAATTTATATAGAAGGCGGGATCGCTTCGCTCTCCCGCCCTACAAATTTATCAAATCAAAAAACTGGATAAGCCAAGTGATAGGTGGTAAGGTAAAAGGTACTCGATGCATACCCTACTTGGCTATCATTTTGGATTAGTTAGTGCCATAATAACTGGATTCCTGTTTTCACAGGAATGACAAAGTAGGGTGCGCACTGCGCACCATGATCATAAATTAATGTTTACATTGGAAAGGTGCGCACCCTACTTGGCTGCGGCAAGTTATTGATGAAGGAGATTTTAACTCCATAGGTTAGGTTATTAAGCCCGTTTGGCAACGCTACAAAGGTAGCGTGAAACGGTACTTTAATGTCCCACTTTATTTAAAATTGGTTCTGGTGGTAAATTACGCTTTGCTAAAATTTTTTCTTGTTCTGGACTTAACATTAATACTAAAAAACTAGAACGTCTCCGTATTAAATTCCTCAAAACGTAACTTACCAAAGGATTATGATCTAAACGATGCCGCATCCGCAACAAACTTGTAGGCAAAATCATAAACAATTGTTCCGCATCTGGCCCAATAGGTTTTAGACGCAAAAATCTTCTATCTGTAAATAAACGTAATATAAGATCTTGGAGCCTCACATCAGCAATAAGAATATTGATCGCTTCTTTTACAATGGTAGCACCAATAGCAGCGGTACCGGAACTTGCCAATAAAGGTGGTAAAGTATTGCTGATATGCGCACTAACTCTAGGGTCAGCTATCACTTCAGTCATAAGCTGTTCAATGGCTTTTTGTTGCGCTTGACTTTTGCTACCCATTAAAGCCGCAATCGAAACCCGTACAGTACGCCAGAAGTTGCGTCTGGCATGTTCAGTCACAATTGGCAATAGTCCTGCTAAAATCTTATCACTTTGCTCACGATTCATAGTCTCAGTGACATGCTGAATGCTTTGATGAATAGCAGGAGCATTCCATACCTGCTGCACGGCATTTCCCAATATCTTTTGGATCTCAGGCGCATAATCACGGTTAAAAAACGGAGTCCGTAATAATCTCAATACTACAGTCTGGGCATGTTCCAAAGTAGCAATACTTAATTTACGTAATGTCAATCTGGTATCATCTGGAACCAACGCCCAAGGAATGCGTAAATCTGTTGGCAATAAATGAGGACGTAAAATCCCTATCCCTTTATGGCATTTAGGGTTGGCGTATGCAGTTAAAACTAAATTACCATTGATATCAAGTGTACCCTTACCACATTGATTAGGAAATAAATCTTGGTCTAAAATAAAAATAGGCCCAATTCCTGCTGGAATTCCCGTGCTGCCATGAATGGCATAACGCACTAAAGTTTTAGATTTATTTGGTATGGGTAAAAGATGTAGTGCTATTATAACGCTAGAACCCAGTAAAATTATGCTGGTTAGACTTTGCAATATTTTAGTATTCCACCAACTGGTTCTTTTCATGGATTACGACTCCACACACCCTCGCTACGAGCGGCTAAATTCAAACCAATACGCTCTATTTTGGCAGAAATAAAAGTACGATATACACTATGTAAGCGTTGTACGCTATCGGTCTTAAGACCATTTAAGGAGGCTAATATCCCGGATGCAAAACGTTTCCTACTTTGAGATCCACCAAGATTATCAAAAGCTTTTTTTACTATGGTCCATGTAAATGCAATCGAGTTTAGCGTTGAACCCAAAAATCTAGATATGCCTGAAGGTAAGCCATAAGTAATTAGAGTATTAGTAGTATTGTTACTTTGAATTGCTATATCTACTGCCGCATCAGCTAGGGGGCGTACTAGTTCTAAAGCTTGGGCATGAATCATCTTTTCTATGGCTGCAAACGCTTCTATTAATGGAGTGTCAGAAATTTGTCCAATATTGGGGCGACGTAATTCTGGACAAAGTGATAAAAAAGTAGCATTACCTTGTTGCCAAGATGGATCGGGTTTCCAGCCTAATTTTTCTTCACGACTTTCTACAGTGCCTGAAGCATTTAATACAAAATTGCGAAAGGCACGATCATAACGATCACAGTTTTCTAGTAAATCTTGGCGTAATAGCGCAAAGGATCTGCTACTGGCACTACGCAAGGCGCGTAATGTAAAACCAGGTAGTAACACAGATTCGCGAAATTCTTTAACTATTTTATTGGCTAAAAGGATTCTAGTAGTTTCACGAACTTGTGTTATATTTTCTGATGTGTGTTTTTGTACTGCTTCAAGCGCGAACCCTATAGCTACTTGTATTAAAATAGCGTTATTGGTAATGCTAAAGAGGTTATCCAAGAATGGTGTGATGCGTGATGGTAACCGTGCAAATATTGGTGCTAATGTAGCAGATATATGGCTGCTAGCAATGGATTCTAAACGTATTTGGTCTTGAACTAAAGTTTGGCGCAATGTTGAATACAGGTCTTTATATTTTATAGCATCTACTTGCAATCTGTACACTGCGGTATCATCTCCGTACCATACTACCCATATATTTGAGTTTTTGGTATTTATAGAATCTATAGATTTAGAATCTATAGAATTTGTAAAATCTATAGATTCTATAAATTGTGGATCTTTTGGAGACACTTGAGTGTGATAAGGAATCCTGGTGTCGATTTGTTGACCCAGTATCCACCAACCACCTACTCCACCAAGAATTAGGAGTAGCGTTCCAGTGATCACTAGGCCATGTAATTTCACCTTGATGTACGCTCCAACATAGAACGTTCAATGCGTTCTTTAATACGGTAAAACATACGGTTGTCAATTAGGCTCATGATGATAGCGTTTTCTGCTAACATATCTTGGAGGCTATTGCCACTTTGGGTAGGAGCACCTTGATACGAGAATCTTACATAGCGAAATAGAAAGGGCGGATTTTCGATTTCAACCGCTGAGATGTCACTTACACGGATAGAGCGTTCTACAAATCCTCCTTCAATTCCTAGTACCATTAATAACATGCCAAAGGCACCGCCTTTGGAAATTCTTAATACATTGCCACTTAGCTCCAAACTACCACTTAAACCTTTTGCTATCAGTCTAGCATCTTCATTAGTTGCTACAACGAGTTCTTTATCGCCATTAGACATTATTGAGTATTCCCAGAAAGTTATATAATGTTACATATTTTTAAGTAATTTGTTCTCAATCCGTTTTAGCAAGACGAGTCTTGACCTGTTAATTTAAGGTATTCAAGGTCTAGCTTTTTAATAGTATATACTGTCTAAAATAAATATATCTTTTATCCAATCTGTCATCCTAGCTGAAAAGTGATGTAATGACAGTAACTTTTCAATAATTTATGGTTTATGGTGCTAAGACAGTTATAGGATGCGCTTCATGTCTCAGCGCATCGTATTTTGATACAAAGTTTGCCATAGATATTATCCGAAACCCTCTACCATCCTAGCAAACATAAGATGATTGTTAAGATATAGATTCCTGCTTTCGCAGGAATGACTATTCCTGCTTTCGTAGGAATGACTAGTTTCGGATAATGTCTCATACATTATTGAGAAGTTACTAAATGACATAAATAATTTAGATAACTTTAAGTATGATTACGTCCATCAAAGTTACTTTTGATAGAATTATACGTTAAAGTTTCACATATTTATAGATAATCTAAACGCATTTAAATGTAAAATATATGTAAAAGATACTAATGATGATAGCTAAAGTCAAATGCTTTTTTAAGTTTTCATCTAAATTATTAGCTAAAAATTATAATAATTAAATTATGATAGAGGAATATATGGGATTTCTGCAAGACAAAAAAATTCTAATTGTTGGCGTTGCAAGTGAACGCTCAATTGCGTGGGGAACTGCACAAGCTATGGCGCGGGAAGGTGCTAAACTTGCTTTTACCTATCAGACCGATAAATTAAAAAAACGTGTTACAGACCTTGCTGCTAAAACTGGCTCTAACTTAGTATTACCTTGCGATGTAGCAGAGGATGCTCAAATCGATGCAGTCTTCCAAACCTTAGAACAAGAATGGGATGGCTTAGATTGTATTGTACATTCAGTAGCTTATGCACCACGGGAGCAACTAGAGGGGAACTATGTAGATGCAGTTACTAGACAAGGATTTGCTACTTCTCATGACATAAGTGCATATAGCTTTGCTGCTTTAGCTAAAGCAGGCAGAAAAATGCTGCAAGGCCGTAATGGTGCCCTTATTACTATGACATATTTAGGAGCAGTAAGAGTTGTACCGAATTACAACGTAATGGGGATAGCTAAAGCTAGTCTGGAGGCCAATGTGCGTTATTTAGCGGCTGCTCTTGGGCCAGAAGGTATTCGTGTCAATGCAGTATCAGCAGGTCCCATCCGTACTTTAGCTGCATCAGGCATCAATGATTTTCGTTCTATGCTAACACAGGTAGAGGCCAAAACTCCTTTAAGACGTAATGTGACTATAGAAGAAGTAGGTAATGCTGCTGCTTTTTTATGCTCTGACCTTGCCTCTGGCATAACTGGCGATATTCTATACGTCGATACTGGTTATCATATCTTGGGTATGGCTTAAAATAGCAATTGTGTGCGATTACACTAATCACACCTACAGTCATAGGTTGGGTTGATGGACTCATCGTCAATCCAACATTTTACTACAAATAGTGAAATTAAAAGGATAAAAATATATGACTGATGACGAATTAAAACAATTATTTGCAAGCATAGCCATAGAGCAAAAAGAGACATCTGCGCAAATTAAAGAACTGGTAGCTTGTAACAAGGCGACAGATGCGCAGCTCAAAGTAACAGATACACATCTTAAAGCTACAGATGCACAGCTTAAAGCCACAGATCTGCAAATTAAAGAGCTTGGCAAACAAATAGGTGGACTTGGAGAAAAATTTGGTAGTTTTACAGAAGGTATGGCCTTTCCTGCAATGCGTAAAGTATTACGAGACCAATTTGGCATGGAGGCTATTACTACTCGCTACGAAGTAAAACGTAATGGCAATCTATTAGAATTAGACGTATTCGCCTATTCTAATGGCCAAGACCAAAAAGCCATAATTGTTGAAGTAAAAAGCCATTTACGGGAAAAACATATTACACGACTATTAAAAGTTTTAACTGATGAAGCTAAACACTATTTACCAGAACATGCGAATAAAAAATTCTATGGCATTCTAGCCACTGTAGATGCCCAAGAAAGCCTCAAAGCTCAAGTTATCAATAATGGCCTATACTATGCAGAAATACATGATGATGTATTTGCCTTAAAAGTACCATCTGATTTTCAAGCCCGAACTTTTTGAGAACCATAATCAACTTGATTAGTACGAATATAATAGACATTATCCGAAACCTCAGTTATCGCCTTATGAATATTGATTTGAAAGAGGGTTTCGGATAAAGTTTAATAATAATCATCATAGAAATCTTATCAATAACGATTCATAAACTTAATTTAAGAAATTACCAAAGATATAAGAAAATTTATACTATGCCCCATACTGATATAAAAAAAGTAGTACTAGCCTATTCTGGTGGGCTAGATACTTCCGTAATACTTAGCTGGTTACAGGAAACCTATAAATGTGAAGTCGTAACCTTTACTGCCGATATTGGCCAGGGAGAAGAATTAGCACCAGTACGAGATAAAGCGCAAGCGGCTGGGGTTAAGGAAATCTATATTGATGATCTAAAAGAAGAATTTGTTAAAGACTTTGTCTTTCCCATGTTTAGAGCTAATGCCCTGTATGAAGGCGAATATTTGCTAGGAACATCTATAGCTCGTCCCTTAATAGCTAAACGTCTGGTTGAGATTGCCAAACTTACAGGAGCAGATGCTATTGCACATGGAGCCACTGGAAAGGGTAATGATCAGGTACGCTTTGAATTAGGTGCTTATGCTCTAAATCCAGATATAGCTGTTATTGCCCCGTGGAGGGAATGGGATCTATTATCTAGGGAACGCTTAGTTGCTTATGCAAAACAACATAATATAGAAGTGGCCATGAAACATAGAGAGGATCGGCCTCCCTATTCTATGGATGCTAACTTATTACATATATCTTATGAAGGTAATGAGCTAGAAGACCCCTGGTTAGAACCAAATGATGCTATGTGGCGTTGGACAGTAGCACCCGAACAGGCTCCAAATCAGCCTATATATTTGGAAATTAGTTTTGAAAATGGTGATCCAGTAGCCTTAGACAGTGTTCCTTTAAGCCCTGCCAAACTATTAGCAAAACTTAATAAGCTAGGCGGTGCGCATGGCATTGGTAGAGCTGATATAGTAGAAAACCGCTATGTGGGGATGAAATCTCGGGGTTGTTATGAAACGCCTGGTGGCAGTATTTTACTTAAGGCCCATCGAGCCATAGAATCACTGACTTTAGATCGGGAAGCAGCCCATCTTAAAGATGAGATGATGCCTCGATATGCGGCTTTGGTTTATAATGGCTATTGGTTTTCTCCAGAGCGTAGGATGTTACAAACGGCTATTGATCAAACGCAAACCACAGTTACAGGTATAGTCCGACTAAAGCTATATAAGGGTAATATTCAGGTGGTAGGTCGAAAATCTCCGACCCATAGTCTATTTGATGCCAATATAGTTACCTTTGAAGAGGACTCTGGGGCGTATCATCAAGCGGATGCTACTGGCTTTATTGAGCTTAATGCACTACGAATGCGTGTAGCTGCAAGACTTGGTGGATCTTAAATATAGGGCGGGATAATCCCGCCATAAAAAAAATGGCCACTATTCATTTTAATGGATTGATTAGAAAGATTCACGAAGTTTTGATTGGTCTTTTTACCCAAGTTGATTTGGTCAAGTGATTTACTCACATCACCGATCATATTCTCAACATTTTTTATCAATATTTGTGCAAATATCCTGATTCTACCGCTTTCTGTGTGTATATATGTATTTAATAATACTAGACAAAATCATGAACCACAAGAGATTTATATTCAAAAGAATAAAAAAGAGGATTGTAAGTGTATACTATCAATATTTATAAATCTACTTATACTTAGGAAATTATTACCCACAGAAACCGTAGAATCAAAAATCTTTTTTAACATGTTGAGTTGACGATGAGATTGTCAATCCAACCTATCTAGCTACAATTTAAGGATTCTATGAAAAGTAATATATCCATAAATAGTGGCCATAATGATCAACCAGTAGCACAGCAAATAACGTACTAAGATACATTATTGAATAAACAAAAGTTGGCATCGCTTGCGCATCGCCATCTGTTTGAAACAGCTTTATGGTGTGATAGAGAAACTTTAAACCTAAACCTACAGCTCCTACTAAATAGATTAGACCATTCATGCCTATAACATAAGGGCCTAAAGATACCGCGAATAGAACCATACTATAGATTAAAATCTGCTTTTTTGTATGATTCACACCATGCGTTACTGGCAACATAGGAATACCAGCTTGTGCGTATTCCTTACGCCGTTTAATCGCCAAAGCCCAAAAATGCGGTGGAGTCCAGACAAAGATCAGAGCCACTAATATTATTGGCTCATAAGCCAGTTCTCCAGTAGCCGCCGTCCATCCTAATAACGGCGGTAATGCTCCTGCAATACCACCCCAGACTATATTTTGAGGGGTACTACGCTTTAGATAGATGGTATAGATTACAGCATAGCCAATAAAAGCAGTGAGCGAGAGGATCATAGTCAGCACATTGACTAGAAATCCTAACACTAACATTGCAAGAATAATTAGTGTAACAGCGAAATAAATAGCATGCGGAGCATCAATATCACCAGTAGGTAAAGGCCGCTTATGAGTGCGATCCATAATAGCATCAATCTTTTGATCAATGATCTGATTTAATGCAGCACCAGCTGCTGCTGCTAAACCAATTCCTACCAAACCAAAGATTAGAGTAGTAAAAGGAATCATGTCTGGCGAAGATAGCAGCATCCCCACTAAAGCAGTAAAGACTATTAGCATTACTACCTTAGGTTTTGTTAAATCAATATAGCGCCGCCAGTCAAAATCTTCTGTATTCCTAAAATCACATTCGCTAACTGCCATCAGGTTGTACCTATCATAGTGGATGTTGAATTTATAGTTTTTATAATAGGCGTATTGCTAGATTGCAGCTTTTTAAAATGTTCTACAGCATAAGGACGTAGCATCCCAAACACTATTACCCCAGTTAAAGAAACATACAGCCAAATTGCCAGGGTAATGCGACCAATCTTAGGATGGCGTTCAAAGTTTGAAAGTAGCGCAAACCTTATAGTGCTAATAATCATAGGTAGGACAACTATTGCTAATAGAGTATGGCTTAATAAGATCCCATAATAAAGTATCCTAATCCAGCCTGTGCCCTTGTATGGCACATGCCCAACTATGGAGTGATAGAATAAATAAGATGTAAGAAATAAGGCAGAACAGCCAAGTGCTAATATGATACTGATTCGATGCCATTGCACACGCCTTTGGCGAATGAAGATGAAAGCTAGGATAAGAAATATTGCGCTTCCAATATTTAATATGGCATTAATTACTGGAAACCATCCAATACTTAGGCCCAAAGGCTCCATTATGACCTCTATAATCTTTTTATGTATTAAAAATTTTTATAAAACAACTTATTATAAATAAGCTATTAAATTAAGTTGTTTTAGTCGATTTTTTATAAATCAGATGGTTCTGATTTTTTCTGGTTCAATTTATCTAAATAATATAAGTAATATATTAAACCACCAATCATGGCTAAAGGAATTAGAGATAAAATAGCGGTTGAATATATAAACGCAAGACGAGATGCCTCAAGAGCCACACCACATACAGCACAAGACCAAGCATCATTAGCTATTATTAAAGCTAGAAGCCCCCAAATAATTGAAATATTTTTCATTGTATGACCCTGTTTAAAAATAGACCATTCGATATATAACTGGCCAAATACCAACTATAAATAACCAATATACCATTATAGATTGTAGCTGGTCTATTCTACAACGTTTTTGCAATACTAAAATTATGTACAACATTGCAAGGATCGCACTGATTGCATGTAAACCATGAGCACCAATTAAAAGATAAAAGGTAGCTGCAAAGACCCCTGTACCTATCGTCATACCTAAGCTTAATAGCTTAAGCCACTCTTGACCTTGCCATACTACAAATATAGCTCCTAAGACTACAGTCCCCCAAAAAGCCTTCCTACTTTTATCTTTAAATTTGTTAAACCATATAACAGTTAGCACCATCAAGATGCCGCTGGCTATCAGAAAACCAGTATTGATCAATGTAGATTCTACAGGTAATCTTACATCAGAAGGAGGGATCCAATTTAATCCAGCACCAGCGCGAATAACGGCATACGCACTTAGTAGACCAGCAAAAAACATGACTTCAACAATGACAAAAATCACAGTTGCCAAAAGGACATTGGATATAATAGGTGTTCTAGTTTGTGCAATAGATGTGGTATCCACATAAGCTCCTTTAAGTTTATTTTGTATATTTTATGCGATTACTCTATAGCTAATCTATAGCTAATCGCACCTACAGTATTTTTCTAAACGTTTTAGTTTGCTATAATTTAGTTTGTAATAGAGAAGTTGTTTTATAGTTATATACATATATTATTATATTGTTAATTAATTTTGTCAACTGTAGATTAGCTCTACTTTGTCAACCTGGTGCTTTTTAATGCGTAACCTTTTAGCTGGTTTATTAATAGCTTGGGCTTTAGCCCTATACCCTCACTATATTTATGCGCTGGATTTAAATGCAGTCTACCAACTAGCTCGCCAAAACGATCCACAAATACGCCAAGTCCGAGAACAATTTAAGGCTACCCAAGAATCTAAACCTCAGGCACAAGCACTCTTACGACCCTATATTAGTTTAAGTGCCAATGGTCAATTTACAGACATCCAGATCCCCAAACGCTATGCAGCTTTTAAATCCCAAGATCAATATTTACAAAAAAGCCTTAGTATAGATTTAAGCTATCCATTATACCATAAAAACTATTGGATACAGCTAGATCAAGCTGATGATATAATCTCTAAAGGCCAAGCCAGCTTAAATGAAGCTGAAAGTAATTTAATCATTCGTACAGCCCAGGCCTATTTCAATGTATTATCAGCCGCTGATGATTTACGTGCTGCTACTGCGGAAAAACAGGCCAATGCCAAACAATTAAGTCAATCACAAAGTCGCTTTGAAGTAGGTACTATTGCAATTACTAGCGTTCATGAAGCAAAAGCCGCTTATGATATTGCGGCAGCTCAAGAGATTGCCGCTGCCAACTCACTTAATGACTCTTGGGAAGCGTTACAAGAAATCATTGGTCACATAAATCAGCCTATATTGCAATTAGGGGATAAATTAACATTACATCCACCGCGCCCTAACAATATAGAGCAATGGATTAGTACTGCTTTACGGAATAATCATAGCATTCAAGCGGCTCAAAAGTCTGTAGAAATAGCACGTAAATCTATAGATAAGGAACATTCTGGATATTATCCAACTTTAGATATAGTAAGTTCTTATGGGATTGCAGATTCTGGCAGTACTTTAGGTAGTAATAGAGCTACAGGCGTAATTGGTTTGCAATTGAAAGTGCCATTGTATCAAGGTGGTGCTGTAGTTTCTAAAGAACGCCAAGCAGTTTATGAATATCGTGCCGCGCAAGAGGCTTTGGATCAGCAACGGCGAGCGGTAAATCGCCAAGTACATAATGCTTTTCGAGGCATTCTGTCTACAATTAGTCGAGTCAAGGCCCTGGAGTCTGCTGTTGTATCATCACAAACCGCTTTGCAATCGGCTCAAGCTGGTTTAGAGGTTGGGACTCGTACTATGGTAGATGTGTTAAGTCTTACTAAAACTCTATATCAAGCCCAACGAGATTATGATAAATCTCGGTATGACTATATTCTTAGTGGCTTAACATTGCATCAAGCAGCAGGGACTTTAACCTTAGAGGTTTTAAATCAGGCTAATAGTTGGTTAAGTACCACTAATACTCAAAGTCCACCAGCATCGTTTTCTACTTATACTATAGGTCAATAGTCCCAGTCCCAGGTAGAATAAGCATCGCATATCTTTTTTTCCAGACAATGAAAATCTAAATGCTGATTCTACCTGTTTCTGTGGGTAACAATATCCTACATATAGATAGATTTATAAATACATATATACCCACAAAAAGCGGTAGAATCAGGGATTTTATTTTTGGACAATTGATATAGACTATTTAGCTATTATATGATCATCTAAATAGACACCAATACTATTCCATACCAGTAACCACAATCTTAGCATTACAATGTTGACAGTAAGGCAATAGTGAATGCCTAATCCCCTGGCATTTATTGCAAGTTTCCAACAGCTTAGTACCACAAGCAGGGCAAGTATAAGGGCTATCCTCACCACTAGTATTCGACAGTACGAGCTTGTTTACAGTACGCCGCGTCCAAAACAAAAATTTGCGTGGCCCGGTACGGATAGGATATTCACAAACGGGACACAGAAACCGTTGATAAGCATCCATATATTGGCGAATCAACCAATGGGCCTTAGGAGATGCTACTACCTGAATAAAATAGACTAAAAGTTTACTGACCGCTAGCAGTAATCCAAATATCAAAATATATTTTACATAGCGAGCTGGAAAATATTCATGGATGACTAAAGAGATCTTAAGCAAGATTGCTCCGCCATAACCTAGAAAAAATGGAAAATAGATACTAGCACGATATTTGATTACCAAAAATGCCCCAACCAACAATAGAGGGAGAAGTATCAATAATTGCAAATATGCAAGGTACATATAGTGCTGTGTACTTGCTTGATCAAATTCTTGTTGGGCTGGAATTTGCTGTTGTTTAATCAGTTTACGAATATTTGCCTGTTGGCTTTCTAATTGTCGTTTCTGATCTATAAGCTGAGAAAGTTCCGTATTGTGTCGTTGATAAAGTTTTTGGTTATCTAAAAACTGGGTTAAGCTATTAGCCAAATTGGTTTGATCTTTATCAGAAGGGGTAATAGACTTTTGGATACTCAGGCGTTTTAATTCTGTAAGTTGACTAATAGTTTTTTGAAGATTACGCGAACCATCGGCAATCAGCCGCATCGTTTCATGTTTTTGAGCAATTTTGTTGGTTAGCATTGCAATTTTAGTGGTATTGGTATGCGTATGTTCCAATAACTTTGGATCTACATGTTGGGATTCTATGGTTGCATAATCTGGTCCTTCAATAGATTCAATATCTTCTACAAAAAAGCCTAAAGTCCAAAAGACTAAAATGGCAAAGATTATAGTAAATAAGTTAATTGAGAACCGATGAATCCAAGGACCTTTAGGATTTGGACTATTAGGACTATTAGTTTGATTAGTTGTACTAGTTTGAGTCATACTTGACCTGATTTTAAATAAATTAGAAATAATATACTGCGCATCGCCATAACAGGATTTAGTTTTGATTCTTATGTATGATGCGCTTCGTGCCTTAACACATCCTACGTGCTTTTAGGGGCAAATAAAGCTCGTAGGGCGGGAGAGCAACGCGATCCCGCCGCATTCTATATAAATTTGCTACTTTG
>LFCU01000206.1 GCA_001044195.1 Candidatus Achromatium palustre | reverse complement strand
TTCTTCTAAATGCAGGGGTAAGTAGCCAAGTAATGGTAAGTAGGTAATGGCGGTTATTACAGTGAATATGATGAGGCTCATGATGAGGCTAATGGAGGTTAAAACAGTTGTTGATTTTTCATATACTTTCATATATTTTGGATTTTGGGACAAAAAGATATAAATATAGCTTATAATAACATAAATAATATTTATTTTGTGTGGCGTTAGCGTTAGTTACAGCCAAGTAGGGTGGGCACGGCCTTATCGTGCCCACGCAGATATTGACAAATAATTTGTCTTTGTTGTTCGCGTGGGCAAACGATACGACCGTTTGCCCACCCTACCAGCCTGGTATTGTGAAATTATACGTGGTTCTGGGACTTATGTTGCAAATATTTTTTAGAAAAAATTAACAATGGCATTTAGTGAATATAAAGATTATAAGGCCTCTGAATTAGCAAAAATATTTAAGATTCAGATAAAAAATAACGCGATTCTTTTTCAGAATTTTAAACCTAGCGACCGAGATTACAGTATTTTACAGGCAAATGTAAAACAGATGTCAGCACGCTTGAGATTATCAAAATTTGATAATGAAGCAACTAGGGGTAGTCTTTTGGTTTCTCATATTTTATGGACAGCAGCAGCAATATATAATCTAGGCGTGTTTTTCGAGCCACTAGTCCATCTATCTTCTGAAGCAACCCCTCATTTACCACATCAATTAAATGGCAAATATGATGGTGGTTTAAGTCTTGATGAAATTGATTTCATTTTTCCTATTATATCTGTTGTAGAGGTAAAAAAAAGTAGTTTATCTGATGGGTTAGGTCAATGCCTTGCAGAAATGTATGCAACATTAAAGATTTTTGATCAAGATAAGGTTTATGGTATCATAACTGATGGTGAAGTATGGGAATTTTTGTGTTTAGAAAATAATATACTTGCCGTAGATGAAAATAATTACCACATCAAATTTGTAGCTGATATTGTTGATAGAATTGGTTATATAGCTAGTGTTTTTAAAAACTTGCCTACGGTGCTTGGTTCTATTGGATTAAATACATGAATGTTACGCCTAAAACTGTGCCATCACAAAACATATTGCATCAAGTAGTAGGGTGCGCATTGCTTACCCTATGGTTGTTAAAAAAATCAATAGTTATAACATTATGAATGATATACAAAATCTATTAGCAAAACTGCGCCAGCAGGCGATTAATGAACGGGATAAGGGGACGTATTTTGAACAACTTACCTTAACCTATTTGCAGCATGAGCCTGCATATAAGGAATTGTATGCTACGGTGCAAACTTATAGCGACTGGGCGCAAAAGCAGCAAATTGATCGACGGGATACTGGTATCGATTTGGTAGCCCGTCCGCATAATGCTGATGGATTCCATGCTATCCAGTGCAAGTTTTATGCGGAAAATTATACATTAAAAAAGGGTGATATTGATAGTTTTTTTACTGAATCGAGTAAAAAACCATTTACGCATCGGCTTATCGTGACCACTACTAGTAAATGGAGCATTCATGCACAAAAGGCATTGCTTAACCAGAAACCACCTGTTACTCGTATCACTTTAGATGATTTAGCACATAGCCAGATTGATTGGAGCCAATATCAACCAGATAAGCCACCAGTTTTAAAATTGCGCAAGCAATTACGTGAATATCAACAAACTGCTGTTACTCGTGTAGTTAAAGGATTAGGTGTTGAAAATAAAGGTAAGTTGATTATGGCCTGTGGTACTGGCAAAACGTTTACCAGTCTAAGAATTGCGGAAAAGATCGCTGGTGCTGGTGGCCTGGTGTTGTTTTTGCTTCCTAGTCTTGCCCTGCTGTCACAAACTTTAACCGAATGGACGCAGGAAAGTACTATGCCATTACGTAGTTTTGCGGTCTGTTCGGATAATGATGTTGGCAAGAAGCACATTAATGATGATTTTGTTCCTACTTATCAGTATGAATTGGCCTATCCAGCCACTACTGATGCCTTAAGCCTGGCACAGGAACTAAAAAAATGCCGTGATAATGAGCATTTAACCGTAATCTTTAGTACCTATCATTCTATTGAGGTGTTAAGTGCAGCACAACAGCAGTTTAATGTTCCGGCCTTTAATCTGATCCTCTGTGATGAGGCGCATCGCACAACTGGAGCCATATTTATTGACAAGGAAGAAAGTTTTTTTACCAAGGTTCATAATAATGAGTTTATTCAGGCAGATAAACGCTTATATATGACAGCTACTCCGCGCATTTACGGTAATTCAGCTAAGGCTAGTGCAGAGCAGGATAATGTTACGTTATGTTCGATGGATGATCCAGCGATTTATGGTAACAATCTATATACTATTAATTTTTCTAGCGCAGTTCAGCAGGGAATACTAGTAGATTACAAGGTCATAGTCCTTGCTGTCGATGAACAGTATGTAAGTGAACGTATTCAACAGCTTTTAGCCGAGGATAATCAGCTTAAGGTCGAGGATGCTACGCGCATTATTGGTTGTTGGAAGGCGTTAGCTAAACATGGATTAAGTAAGGATCTTAATGATGATACTAATCCTATGCAACGGGCGGTGGCCTTTTGTCAGGTAATCGAACGTAGTGATAAAGCCAAGACGCACAAGGTTAGCTCTAAATATATTGCGCGCATGTTTCAGTCTGTGGTCACTGCATATCAACAGAATAAATTGACTAATAAGTCGGATGCGGGAATACAGTTGCATTGTCAAACTGAGCATATTGACGGGACGATGAATGCTACAGAAAAAGCAGGAAAAATCAATTGGCTTAAGGCGCAGATTACCCCTAACCATTGTCGTATCCTCAGCAATGTGCGTTGTTTGGCCGAAGGTGTGGATGTGCCAGCCTTGGATGCGGTGTTGTTTTTAACGCCTCGCAATTCGCAAGTAGATGTAGTGCAGTCTGTTGGGCGGGTGATGCGCAAAGCTCCAGGGAAAAAACGTGGTTATGTGATCTTGCCAGTAGTTATTCCTGCTGGTCTTGAACCTTATGAAGCTCTGGATGATAATAAGACTTATGCAGTAGTGTGGCAGGTGTTGCAAGCATTGCGTGCGCATGATGATCGTTTTGATGCGACGATTAATAAGCTAGATTTGGTAGGCAGCATCCCGAGCAATATCGAAGTAATAGCTATCAGTGATCGATTGCCGCAATCTAAGTCTGCTAGTACTAAAAAACCTGGTAAAGGCAGTTATGAACTGGCTACCAATACCGATATTGGTTCTAAACAGAGTAATATACAGTTTGAAATCGGTGAGATTGAATTAGCTATTTATGCCAAGTTGGTGAAAAAGTGTGGTAATCCGCATCATTGGGAGGAGTGGGCGCGTGATATTGCAACTATTGCCCAGCGGCATATTAGGCGTATCACTGATGTACTTAATGATCCGGCCAATCAGCAAGAGCGGACGATCTTTAAAAATTTTGCCCAACAGATGCGGGATGATCTGCATGAGAGCATTAGCGATGCGCAGTTGATCGAGATGTTAGCGCAACATCTAATCACGCAGCCGGTATTTAATGCCTTGTTTGCCAATGATCAGTTTGCTCAAGCTAATCCTATTTCACAAGGTTTGCATAAGGTGTTACAAGGTTTGCAGGAGCAGCATCTGGAAAAAGAGGCCGATACGTTGAATGCCTTTTATGCCAGTGTACAGGAACGCGCCCGTGGGATTGATACTGCGGTTGGTAAGCAGCGCATCATTTTAGAGTTGTATGATAAGTTTTTTCGCGGTGCCTTTCCTAAATTAACTGAGCGTTTGGGTATCGTGTACACGCCAGTAGAGATAGTAGATTTTATCTTGCAGAGCGTTAATCATTTGTTACAGCAGGAGTTTGCGCAAACCTTAGCCAGTCAGAATGTGCATATTTTAGATCCATTTACCGGTACTGGGACTTTTATTACCCGTTTGATGCAAGCCGATCTGCTGACTAAAGAGCAGTTGGCCTATAAGTATCAGCATGAGCTACATGCCAATGAGGTTGTGTTATTGGCTTATTATATTGCAACAGTGAATATTGAGACGACTTATCATGCGCTCATTGGTAGTGATTATCAGCCTTTTCCAGGCATTTGTCTTGCTGATACTTTTGCTTTGATCGCCAAGGATCATGTTGGTAGTGATTTATTTGCAGATAACAGTATGCGGCGGCAACAACAAAATGAATTGGATATTCGTGTCATTATTGGTAATCCACCCTATTCCTCTGGGCAAACTAGTGCTAATGATAATAATCAGAATCTGACCTATCCGCAGTTAGATGCTCGTATTGAACAAACCTATGTTGCCAAATCTACCGCTACCTTGAGAAATTCTTTGTACGATAGCTATATTCGTGCTATCCGTTGGGCCAGTGATCGGATTGCAGATCAAGGGATTATTGGTTTTGTGACTAATGCTAGTTTTTTAGATGGCAATGCTGCCGCCGGAATACGCCAATGTTTAGCGGCTGAATTTGCAAGTATTTATATTATTCATTTGCGGGGCAATCAACGTACCTCTGGTGAGGTATCGCGTAAAGAAGGCGGACAAACCTTTGGCAGCGGTAGCCGAGCACCGATTGCAATCTCCATATTAGTAAAAAACCCGCATAATCCACAGCCAGGTAAAATTTACTTTTATGATATTGGCGATTATCTGACCAGACAAGCAAAACTCAGTAAACTTAAGACACTACATAGCATCGCTGGCATTGCTGATTGGCAGGCTATCCAACCAGATCAACATGGCGATTGGCTCCAGCAACGACAAGATGATTTTGCTAAATTTATCCCGTTAGGTAATAAAAAGACTAAAGATGCCTGGGTATTATTTGCTAATTATTCCAATGGGGTAAAAACTAATCGAGATGCCTGGTGCTATAATGCCTCGCAAGCGGCGGTTACTGCTAATATGCAGCGGATGATTGCGTTTTATAATAGTGAAGTAACAAGGTTTAATCAAGCAGTTGGCAGCACACACAAGATCACAGAAAAGGAAGTTGGTAATTTCATTGAGAATGATCCTACCAAGATTAGTTGGACACGAGGATTAAAGCAGGATATCATCAAAAACAAATCAGCTAAATTTGTAGAAACAGCCTTAATTTTAAGTCTATACCGCCCATTTGCTAAACAATGGTTATATTTTAATCGTCAGTTTAATGAGGTGGTTGGTCAAATCCCCCGCCTTTTCCCTAATGCCACCGCTGAAAATCGAGTGATTTGTGTATCTGGTAT
>LFCU01000269.1 GCA_001044195.1 Candidatus Achromatium palustre | reverse complement strand
AAACCAAGAAGCAAAATTAATCTGGATTTTTCGTTTAGTCAACCTGGAAAATGGAAATGCGCCCCAATCGCACCTACGACTTACGGCTTAATCGTACCTATGCGCTGATAATTTTTGCGTGGGCAAACGATACACCCGTTTGCCCACCCTACCTGGCTCAATCGTACTTACGTGCTATTTCTCAGTGTTATTTCTATGAGCCATAGCTAAACTGCTAAGTTCCTCAATACTTTTATCACCCCATAAATTTCTTTGCCATTCAGTATAATCAAAAGGCTCGCGACTGATTAACGTTATAAATTTCTCCGCCATAACTTCGCCTAGAGCATCTATTAATACTTCAACGCCTTGTATTTTCAATTCTGTGTCAGTCAGAGTGTTCATCTAAATAACCTGCCAAGGTGATTGGATTTACAACCGATATATATTTACATCTGCTGAGTTTATTTATTAATTTGTCATCTGTGGTGACAAAATATTCAGCTTTTCCCTCTATTGCACAAGAAACATGTAGTGCATCTTTCGATTTTATACCAAGACTCATGAGTTCTTTTGCATTTTTTATAATTGAGAATGATTCCGATATATCACTCATAGATAATCTTTTCCATCTAGCAATAGCATTCCTTTTTTCTTGAAATGGATTATGGTTGTTTTCCATTTCTAAGATATATGACCATACAAGCTCAAGAGATCCATCTTCGATTAGGCTTTGTATGTACAATTTTGCTTCAGTCTCAAGACGAATTCGTATATGGTTTTGATCATCAAACGGTCGATTAAAAGCGCAATTATCTAAATATACTTTCATAAATAGATTAGCTAGTAGGTAGGGCACAATCACCAACGAGACGGGCATTGCGCCAATTTCTTGGGTTGTCGAGTTGTATAACAAATATAAAGAGGTAGATTCTTTATGTTTTAATGGCGTAATGTCTATTGGTTATTGTGCCCTACCTCGCTTTTTTAAATCATGTACAATATTTCTATCAAAAAGCGGGATTTACGTTGTTTCTCGCGCATACGAGGTACATTCCCGTCGTACGAGGTAACCTTTAGGCCACTACCCCTATTTTTTCCTAAATTTATCATACTCAGCATGACTTCCAATCCAAAACCACTGGACTCCATTTGGTACAGGAATACCAATTGCTCTATAGTGGATTCCAATTCTAACGCTACGATATTTGCTTCCAAACACTTGTTTGAAATGCAAAGATGGATGGTTTGGATTTTCTTTTAAGAGATTATAATTGTATCGAGCAAGCTGTTGTATATCTTGCGGAAGTTTATAAAATAACTCCCAGAATTTACTTGAAGTATAATTTTTCAAATTTCTATAGCTTTCCCCGCTTCATATTCTGCTAAAGCTTCTTTAGCAAAATTATCAAATTTCCCTAACGCAGCATCAGCTTCAATTTTAGTGTCCCACGTATCTGCAAAAAAATTATCAAACCATCTTCGAAGTTTTGCTAATTCTTGTGATGGTAATTTTTGTATTTCTGCTTCAATTGCCTCTAAGGTCATCATTGTATTGTCTCCAAATACTGTAGGGACATAGGATATCGGTGCGATTAGCGAAGCGTAATCGCACACGATATTCATCAAATTGATGTTTAAATGGTGGGTAAAGATAATTGTGCGATTGTGCTACAACTCTAGCTTAATCGTACCTACACGCTTAATAATGATATCTACATTGAGCTATAATAATATTTCCATTATGGTAATTATAAATCAGCCGATGTTCATCATTAATTCGTCTACTCCAAAATCCAGACCATTTATTCTTTAATGGTTCTGGCTTTCCGATTCCATCAAAAGGGTTTCTATCTATTTCTTTTATCAAAATATTAATGCGTTTTAGGATATATTTATCTTGTTGTTGCCAATATAAATAATCTTCCCATGCTTTTTTGTGCCAACTAATCATTGATTAATTCATGTTCTTCAAACAAACCATTACGAATATCCCTAATTGCATCATCTAGCCTTTCCCTATTTGCTTGAGATTTCATCAGATATGTGGTTTCATCATAAGCACTTTGATGATCGATGCGTTCTTCAATTATCTCCAACACGGTTTGTTCAGGAGTTTGTCCTGTTAATATTGCAAAGTTAATTATTTTATTTTGTAATTGATCTGGAATTTTAATATTCAGCATTTTGTATTACCCAACAACATTTAGTCGTAGGGCGGGAGCATCCCGCCATCATAAAATATAGATTATGTTTCATAAGGCGGGATTCTCCCGCCCTACATCCACCGTTTATTAAGTTCCCGCCGTACGCGGTTAAACTGTAACGATGGATGAGCAGGGTTATTTTTTAACAATTGAAAGTTTTTATCAGCAAGATTTTTAATTTCTATTGGAAGTTTTTCATAATATTCCCAAAAGCTTAGCGCAGTTTTATGAATCACAAATCCCTCGTTTTACCCGCTTTATGCTCCGCAAGGGCTGCATTGATTAAAAAATCAAGTTTTCCTGAATTAGAGTCTACTTCAAGTTGCTTATCCCAACGGACATTATCCAGTTCGATAAACCAATCACGAAGTTTAGAAAATGAATCATGATCTAATTTTAAAATCCTATTTTCTAGAAATTCTATTTCATTTTCAATACTGGCTGTAGCCATAGTAAACTCCTTATTTATTTTCTAAAAAACTGGATAAAAACTATTCACTCTAAGAATATCTATATAAGTTTACCTAAAAATTCTGTTAATTGCTACTCTAATGAGCAATACTATAGCATTAAACCTAATTACCGCTTACATACATAACAAAATTTATCGCTTGTATCATACTTTGTAAATCCTTTAAAACATGGTTATGTTCAACGTGTCATTGATTGGCCTTATTCGACATTTCACCAGTATGTGGCTCAAGACATTTATCCAGCCAATTGGTGCGGAGATATTGATGCTATCCTATCGTCAAGGGAGATATTTAATGGTAACGGTAGGTGCGATTAACAAAGCGTAATCGCACACGATATTCATCAAATTAATGTTTAAATGGTGGTAAAGATA
>LFCU01000132.1 GCA_001044195.1 Candidatus Achromatium palustre | reverse complement strand
GATTTTCAACCTGCTTCATGGCTTTATCCATTTGCGGATAGCTAAAGTATTTCCCAGTTACCTCAAATGCTTCTCTCAAAGTCCATAAAGTCTGGTTATATAGATTCTTGGCATAATGAGTCAATTCTTTAAGCCGCTTGAATTGGCTTCTATCCAAACCTCTAATTTTCGTCTTCAGTGCTTTCATTTAACACATCTATTGCACGTTTAACACGCCTTTTTGAATAATGTTTCATCGAGAAACAATGAATCATATAATTTTATAATAGTGCCAACTTCAACTCGTAAAATTGCATTCACTAAGGTCTTCCAATCAGTTAAATAATGAAAGCGGACTACTCGATAATGACTGAGAAATTGTTCTCTTTGTTCTTCATAGGCTGGATCATAACTTGCGTGTGCATCATAGCCATTACATTCTAGAATCAAATTTAATTCCCGCACATAAAAATCTACGCGATACCGGCCAATTTGATAATTGTGATAAAAACTAAGACCTGCAAAAATTAATGCTAATAGCTGTTGCCATTCGATTTCGCCTTTGGTTTCCCATTTTGCGAGACGACTTGGATTGCCGAATACTTTTTCTTTTAAGCGAATTCCCATCACTGTATCCAAACTCAAGGCAATAGACATTATCCGAAACCCGTCATTCCTGCGAAAGCAGGAATCTACACCTTAATAATTGCCTTATGTGAGTTAAGATGGGAGGAGGTTTCGGATAATGTCTAATAGTCCCAACGTCTTGAACGCGATAACCATTCATGTGGGTTGCTCTGGAGCCTATGGCCTGAATCATTTTTTTATCAAGTTTGATGGGTTTGATAGTTTCGCTATGTTTGTTAAGAAAGTGTGTGAGTGTGCTTGGAGAGACTTCCAAAAAGTTGGTGATATCGGTTTTAATGGCAATTTCGTGATTTACTGAACATTTTAGACCACATTCTTGCATGGCTGTAACTATATCAATGTAATTCTGCTGTTGGATAGCCTGGATATTTGTTGATAATTTACAGGCTTTTCTGATAGCGGTCTCTAAAGCTGTTTTGACCAAAGAGGATTGTAGGATGACTCCACGTTTGCCAATATGCCTTTGATTGGGACGTAGGACATCATTGGCGAATGCTAATGCGTAGCCGTTGATGATAGATTCAATAAAGGATGTGCTGTAAACTATGATATAGCGTCCTTGATGTGGGCTATTTTTGGCAACTACTTTTACTAGTTTAGGTGCCATGCTAATATCATTGTTTATAAACGGTTTAATTGATGCTAATGGCCATTTAGGTGCCATGCTTTGCAAAGAAGCATGCCTCATGCCCAATAAATCGGCAGTACCACGTTCACTTAATACTGCCAGCTCGTCATCAAGCACATAACCATCGCACTTGATACCAGGAATGATCTCTACTTGCCCGTAATGGATTGCTTCTGTATCATTCATAGTTTAATTCACCATTTCATATTTTTTTAGAATTAATGCTACTTTTCAATTTAACTGTCACGCCAATATTCTTATATATTAATAAGTTAAGTGCTTTTGGAGGTTGTTTACCTGTCACGATCTGAAAAGAAGCCGCTGCACCAAGCATAGCATAAGTTTAATCCAGTTTTGTACATCGTTTTAAAATTAATGCTACTTTTCAATTTAGGTGTCATGCTAATATCATTATATATGAATAGGTTAGATGATTTTAGAGGCTGTTTAGCTGCCACGATCTGAAAAGAAGCCACTGTACCAAGTATAGCATAAGTTTAATCCAGTTTTGCATATCGTTTTAAAATTAATGCTACTTTTCAATTTAGGTGTCATGCTAATATCATTATATATGAATAGGTTAGATGATTTTAGAGGCTGTTTAGCTGCCACGATCTGAAAAGAAGCCACTGTACCAAGTATAGCATAAGTTTAATCCAGTTTTGCATATCGTTTTAAAATTAATGCTACTTTTCAATTTAGGTGTCATGCTAATATCATTATATATGAATAGGTTAGATGATTTTAGAGGCTGTTTAGGTGTCATGCTCTGAAAAGAAGCCACTGCACCTAGCATAGCATAAGTTTAATACAGTTTTGCACATCATTTCAAAATTAATGCTACTTTTCAATTTAACCGCCACGCTAATATCCTTATATATTAAGAGGTTAAGTGCTTTTAGAGTCTGTTTAGGTGTCAAGATTTGAAAAGAAGCCGCTGTACCAAGTAGCGGCAAACCATACCGCACCTACAAGTTTTAGCTAGCATAAAGCGATGCAGGGTAGACATCGTGTACCTTTTTAAGTTAATACATCATCCTACATTCATTTATGTAGCATGGTTAGACACAACAACTACAAGCATTTGTCAACAAACACCCAATCTATAAGGAATATTGTGTTTAGGTGTAAGCAAAGATCATCGACTCATCGCCCCTAGAAAGTGTAAAATTGGAATGTTGGTGACATGTTGGGTTGTGGGTAATGCCATCAACTACTCAACCTATAAAAATTAAGGTTTGATAGAATCCGATTCCGCCCTTAGATTTTGTACCCAAGGTAGAATAACATCTTCAGCTACATTTGCGGTAATCGGACCTACATGTTTGTAACGTATACGACCTTGACGATCAATAATAAACGTCTCAGGCGTACCATATACACCCCACTCAATACCAACACGTCCTTCAGCATCAAACGCTGAAGCTGTATAAGGATTGCCATGTTGTTGTAGCAATGCTATGGCACTTGTTCGATCATCTTTGTAATTTAAACCATAGATAGGTATTTGAAACTTTGCTAATTGCATTAATATGGGATGTTCTTGACGACACGAAACACACCAAGTAGCCCACACATTAAAAAGTACTACTTGACCTGCAAAATCTTGAGTGCCAATGGTTTGCTTTGGATCTTCTAACTTTGGCAACTGAAATTTAGGAGCTTTTTGATCAATCAAAGGTGATGGGATTTGCTGTGGATTTAAAGTAAGTCCTGCAAATAAAAACACTATAAGCACAAAAAAGGCAGCCAACGGAATTAAGGAATTAGTAGAAGGGTACATAATTATCACTTTTATCCAGAATGTGAAGATATTGAAGATGCTGTTGTACGTAGACGATAACGCCGATCACTCACAGACCATAAACCACCAAGAGCCATGAGTAATCCTCCCAACCAAATCCAGCGCACATAAGGTTTGTAATGGATGCGTACTGACCAGGCACCACCAGTTCCAATAGGTTCACCTAAAGAAACATATAGATCCCTAGTCAAACCTGGATGAATAGCGGCTTCTGTCATAGGCATACTACGTGCTTGATAAGTACGTTTTTCAGGCTCTAAAGTCACGATGTGCTGTTTTGATTTGGTGACTTGAAATTTTCCTTTACGAGCTTGGTAATTAGGCCCAAGATGGTTGGTTACTCCTTGGAATTCAAACTGATATTCCATTAATGTATAGCGATCACCAGGTTTCATAAGTAGATCTTGTTCTGTGCTATAATGGCTTACTATCGTGATGCCTACTATGAAACAGGCAACCCCAATATGGGCAAGCCACATCCCAAAGAAACTCCTACTTTGGCTCATCATACACATAAAATTTGGCAATAACTGCCTATTATAGTATCTAGGATGATAGCCACGTAGCCATAAAATGATAACATGAGTACCAAATATCCATAGGGCTAAAGCCAAACCTACAGCAACAAAAATCGGTTCTGAACACCAAATCCCCATACCAATGATAATACTTGTAGCTAATGCAATGCCTAAACGCTGTAGTATTTTGCTTAAATTACCATTTTTCCAAGAAACTGCCGGGCCAAAGCCTATTAATAGAGCTAATGTTGGTAATATATACACAAACATGGTATTAAACCAGGGAAAGCCTACTGAAATTTTGCCCAAATCACCATAGATTAATGAAAGAATGGCAAATGAACGCATGGCATTCATGGCATCATAGATTAATGGGGCTAAAGTACCAAATAGTACTATTATAGTAAACAGGGTTAGGATTAGGTTGTTGGCTAATAGCAGTGTCTCACGCGATAAAAGTTCAAACCGACCGCCGATCGAGATACCAGGAGAGCGTAACGCATATAAAACCAAAGAACCGCCAATAATTAGGCATAAAAATATTAGGATAAATAGGCCTCTAGCCGGATCACTTGCAAAGGCATGGACTGAGGTTAATACTCCAGAACGTACTAAAAAAGTTCCTAAAAGACTTAAAGAGAATGCCGCTAGGGCTAACAATACCGTCCAATTCTTAAAAGCACCACGTTTTTCTGTAACTGCCAAGGAATGAATCAAGGCCGTACTAACCAACCAGGGCATAAGAGAAGCGTTTTCTACCGGGTCCCAAAACCACCATCCACCCCAACCTAATTCATAATAAGCCCACCAGCTACCTAGGGTGATGCCAATAGTCAAAAAGACCCAGGCTATTAGAGTCCAGGGACGCGACCAGTGTGCCCAGGCTGCATCTAGTTTGCCATCCAGTAAAGCAGCTATTGCAGCACTCCAGCTTACTGAAAGCCCTACATAGCCCATGTATAATGTTGGGGGGTGTATAGCTAATCCAAAATCTTGCAATAATGGATTAAGGTCTCGTCCTTCTATAGGGACTGGGAATAGACGCGCAAATGGGTTAGATGTTAAGATGATAAAAAACAGAAATCCAGTGGTCACTAAACCTAATATTGCTAAAATTCTGGCAATAGTAATTTGGGTTAATTGTTTACTAAAGATGGCTACAGCAGCTCCCCAGGTACTTAATAGTAATGCCCACAGCAGCATAGAGCCTTCATGGGCACCCCAACTTGCTGATATTTTGTATATATTAGGTAGTTTGCTATTGGAATTTGTTGCTACATAGCGTACTGAAAAGTCGTCATACCAAAAGGCATAAAGTAGGCAGGCAAAGCTTAAGGTTAGGAATAAAAATTGTCCCCATGCCAATGGTTTTGCCATTAGCATCCAATTTGGGGTATTATTGAAACTGCCCCATAGGGGAAATATCGTTTGTATACAGGCTAATGCTAAGGCTATAGCAAGGGTAAATTGCCCAAGCTCAGGAATCATAGGATAGGCATCCTTATGTTACATTTAAGAAAATAGTCAGGTACAATAATTCATAATTTTATTGTAATTAATGGTTATTAATTATATTGATATTGTACTTAATAGTACAGTACCTAACAATAGTACAGTACCTAACAATAGTACAGTACCTAACAGTATTTAATACTTGCAAATCTTAAAAAATTAAATTTTAATATACTTTAATAGTATGTTTAGTATGTTGCTTTTTACAGTCCTTGCCCTTACCTTAAGGTTGATTATTTCTATCTCCTCAATAACAAGTTTAGCAAAAAAATTGGGGGCATCGCCCTCCTATCCTTAATGACCTTCGATACCTTTTTATGAAGACATGCTGGAGAACTACGAGTGAGTGATTTTATTATTCACGTAACTGATGAAACCTTTGAACAGGATGTATTAAAATCTAGTAAACCAGTTTTGGTTGACTATTGGGCGGATTGGTGTCGTCCCTGCCTTAGATTAGCATCAGTACTTGAAGACATTGCCATAGAATATCAAGACCGTATTCAAGTTGCTAAGTTTAATATAGATGAAAATCCTAAAATTACTGCACGTTATGGTATTCGGAGCATTCCTACCTTAATCCTATTTAAAGCAGGTGAGGTTGAGGCTAGAAAAGTAGGTGGACTTGAAAGACCTCAGTTATCTGCTTTTATAGATAGTAATTTGTAATAGTAGCTTAATTTTACTTTGTCACATTAAAACTTAATTTATTAATTTCCAAAGAATTGATGCAAAATGTTGTTTTCAATAAAATAAAGGTCTTATTTGGTAATCTGACAAAGTAGAATTAATAGTAATGTGATAAAGTTTATTATTTTGAGTGCGGAAACTTGGGTTGTCTTCTATTTGGCAATCCAATATTACCTATACAAACTAGAATGTCTCTGGCTACCAAGAAATTCATTATACATATTCTACTACTAACTGATGCTGTTGTTATGCAAGATGGTCGTTCTATCACAACCAGTCTTAAAGTTGGTGAAGTTTTTGTAAAGCAGCATTATAATGTACTACGAGACATTGAAACCCTTGATTGTTTAGAGAATTTTCGTGCCCTCAATTTTGAGGCGACGTTCCGTAATGTGCCAGTAGTTATAGGATGCGCTGAGGTACGAAGCGCATCATCAATGATACTCAAGACAGAATAATTGATGCGCTTCGTACCTCAACGCATCCTATATGCCATACTTTATTGAGAAGTTACGATTTTCGTAAGTCCAATTTTGGGCTTACGTTCCGTAATGTGCCAGTACCTAAAAATTATACATGTCAAGAACGTTTATTTGAAATCACCAAAGACGGTTTCACATTTTTAGGAATGGACTATACTTTAAGAAATATTTTTAACTACCAGGAGAATTATTATGCCTATTCTATTGCCAATTGATGCTGTTGTTATGAAAGATGGTCGTTCTATTACAACCAGTCTTAAAGTTGCTGAAGTATTTGAGAAACGTCATGATAGTGTACTTCGTGACATCCAAAACCTTGATTGCTCTGATAATTTTATACTCCACAATTTTGTGGAGTGTTCCTACATTAATGCTCGAAATGTCAAACAGCCCATGTACGAAATCACCAAAGATGGTTTTACCTTCTTAGTAATGGGCTATAGAGGCAAAAAAGCTGCGGAGTTTAAAGAAGCTTACATTGATGAATTTAATCGTTTAGAGGCTAAAGAACAATTAATAAATACTAGCGACATCATATCAATATCATCACCAAAAGACTTTCCCGCCGCCTTGCGTACCTTTGCCGATATAGCCCCAGTCTTAGCAGATATGGCCCGTGTCTTAGCTGATGAATGGGAACAAAGAGAAACAACAACATCCCAACCCCCCACCATTGCCTTTTTGAATGCCTGGTGGCAATGCCTTGGACCACGTGAAATAACAGCCAAAGAACTATACCAAATCTTATCCAGCCAACAATGCCCAAGCCTATTACATGCAGCTATCGCCTTATTTGGTCCCATAGAAAACTGGACTAATAGAAAACTTAGCAATGTATTACGCACTTGGTCACGCCAACCTCAAGATGACTTTTCAGTCCTAAACAAAGGCCAAGGTAAAAATGGTAATATTTGGTATTTAGAACGTAATCAATAGACCTTATTCGCTTCCCCAATTATCACCTTATGGTCACTGATCTTAAAGAAACATTATCCGCAACCTTCCACCATTGTTACATTCAACCCATTGGTTGTTCTTAAAATTTGCATAAACGCAATTTTGCGTTGACAAACCATGATATACCAGATTAACAACCCAACTTCTATTTCTGAACAATTTTCATATTCACAATTATCACATCCATAATTATTTAAGATACTTTTTGTACTTTCGGTTTTATCTGCATGAATCTCACAGAGCTTAAAAAAATGCCAGCTCACGAACTGGTAACTGTCTCAAATAACATGAATATCGAAGGAGTAGCACGTACCCGTAAACAGGACCTTATCTTTGCTATTCTAAAAGCCCATGCCAAAAGAGGTGAAGACATACACGGCGATGGAGTCTTAGAAATTTTGCAAGATGGATTCGGTTTCTTACGTGCAGCTAATAGCTCCTACCTTGCAGGTCCTGACGATATTTACGTCTCCCCCAGCCAAATACGGCGCTTTAGCCTACGTACAGGCGATACCATTGCTGGCAAAATTCGCCCCCCTAAAGAAGGCGAAAGATATTTTGCCCTCCTTAAAGTCAACGATATTAACTTCGATAAGCCAGAAAATACTAAAAACAAAATCCTATTTGAAAATTTTACTCCCCTCTTTGCTAACAATCGTCTCAAATTAGAAATCGGCAATGGTAGCACAGAAGACATTACCGCCCGAACCATAGATCTAGTCTCGCCGATAGGCCGGGGCCAACGTGGCCTTATAGTCTCACCGCCTAAAGCTGGTAAAACTATGATGCTACAAAACATCGCCCATTCTATAGAACACAATTATCCTGATTGTTATCTAATAGTATTACTTATTGATGAACGCCCGGAAGAAGTCACTGAAATGGAACGTTCAGTCTATGGAGAAGTAATATCCTCAACCTTTGATGAACCTGCAACAAGACATGTTCAAGTAGCAGAAATGGTAATTGAAAAAGCCAAGCGTCTTGTAGAACACAAGCGTGATGTGGTAATCTTACTAGACTCGGTTACTCGTTTAGCCAGAGCCTATAATACAGTAGTACCAACTTCAGGTAAAGTTTTAACTGGTGGTGTGGATGCTAACGGCTTGCAAAAACCGAAACGATTTTTTGGAGCAGCTCGTAATGTAGAAGAAGGGGGTAGCTTAACTATTATAGCTACAGCTCTAGTAGATACTGGTTCCCGCATGGATGATGTTATCTATGAAGAATTTAAAGGTACTGGAAATATGGAGATCCATTTAGATCGGCGCATTGCTGAAAAACGTATCTTTCCTTCTATTAATATCAATCGTTCTGGTACCAGACGTGAAGAATTATTGATGCCTCAAGACGAATTACAAAAGATGTGGGTGTTACGCAAGATTTTACACCCTATGGATGAATTAGATGCTATGGAGTTTTTACATGATAAACTTCAAGCAACTAAGACGAATGGCGAATTTTTTGACGCAATGCGTGGATAATTATTATGCGCTACTGTAGTGACTGTGGTAGTTTAATCAAACAAAAAATCCCACCTAATGATAACCGCTTACGCTATGTCTGTACATCCTGCAACAAGATATATTACCAAAATCCCAAACCCATAGTTGGTTGCCTACCTGAATGGCAAGACCGATTATTATTGTGTCGCCGCGCTATTGAACCCCGTTTAGGATTGTGGACTCTACCTGCTGGATTTATGGAAGAGCATGAAACTGTACAGGCTGGAGCGGCGCGTGAGACTTGGGAAGAGGCTGGAGCTAAAGTAGAAATCAAACAGTTATATACCATGTTTAATTTGCCATATATAAGCCAAATCTACTTGCTATTTAGAGCACAATTATTAGATCCGAATGTAGCTCCAGGTACTGAAAGCCTAGAAGTAAATTTTTTTCAAGAGCAAGATATTCCTTGGATGGATATAGCATTTCCAGTAATAAGAGAGACTCTATGGCTATATTTTAGGGATAAAAAACAAGGCGCATTTAAATTACATACTGGCGATATTGTGCGTATTCCAGGGGCTTTAAGACGCTATCGTATTAATTTATGAAATAATCCTAAACTTAAATAAATAGACTATTAAGACTAAGACTTAAAAATAAATTTAAATTTATTTTATCTAAACTTTGATTAAACACAGTTTTATTAACAGCAAACAACCTCTCTCTAACATCCTAATACTCAGCATCCTAAGCCCCAAACCCTAAGACCCAAAACCTTAAGAACCTAAACATGAATGAACAACAAACATCTCCACCTACCACCACAAACATCTCCTCCCTGAAAACCTCAATTCGCAAACTCCTAACCACCCAAAACGCCGTATTAGTAGCACACTACTACACCGATAGTAATATACAAGCATTAACTGAGGAAACCGGCGGCTGTATTGCAGACTCCTTAGAAATGGCTCGCTTTGGAACCACTAGCACCGCATCTACCCTAATAGTCTGTGGTGTAAGATTCATGGGGGAAACTGCTAAAATTCTTAATCCAGAAAAACGCATCCTAATGCCAGATCTACAAGCCACTTGCTCACTAGATGAACGCTGTCCATCAGATGAATTTGCAGCCTTTTGTAAACAATACCCAAACCGAACCAAAGTAGTCTACGCGAACACCAGTGCAGCGGTTAAAGCCCAAGCAGATTGGGTAGTTACCTCAGGCATAGCCTTAGATATTATTAAACATCTCCATTCCCAAAATCAGAAAATTCTATGGGCACCAGACAGGCATCTAGGAAGCTATATTAAACATGTAACCAATGCAGATATGCTTCTATGGCCTGGAGCCTGTGTAGTCCATGAAGAATTTAAAAGCCTAGCTCTAAAACGCCTTCGCAAATTACACCCACAGGCTGCGGTATTAGTGCATCCAGAATCTCCAGCATCTGTAATAACCCAAGCAGATTTGGTAGGATCTACCACAGCATTGATCAAAGCTGTGGCAACATTGCCAAACCCAGAGTTTATCGTTGCCACTGAAGAAGGGATATTTTGGAAGATGTCCCAAATTGCGCCTCATAAACGTCTAATTCCAGCTCCTACTGCAGGCGATGGGGCTACTTGTGAAAGCTGTGGTCATTGTCCGTGGATGGCTATGAATACATTACAAAATCTAGAACAGACTTTGCAGGATGGTACAGGAGAGATTCATATTGATTCTACTATTCGGGAACAAGCCTTAAAGCCCATAGAGCGTATGTTAGCTTTCTCAAAAAGCCAATAAATAATTATACTTTCAACTATTTTGCTTGCCACCTATCAATTTAAAATAACTCAATATTCTAATATATTAAATAAAACATAGGAAATGTTATATTTAAAGAGTAGTAAAGCAAATATATTGACAAGATTTAAGACAGATTCAATGAAAATATTGTTCATTAAATGAAGACAGTATGATTTGATGTTATGAATAGTCAATAAGTTCTTAAAAAGTTACCTTATTGACAATAGCTGCCCGTCACCTCTAAAAAAACAGGTTGGTTTTGATCTCAAAAACCCTTTAACAAAAGATATTTTATTGCAATAAATCAATTAGATACAATATGTTTAGCTTTTATAAATTCATAACTTCCCGAAATTTTGGCAAAGGCGGGACTGGTTCAGTCTAATTCTATACGTTCACTGGCAACGATTTCTGCGCAGGCGGAAGCTATTAGTTCTTTGCTACTCATGGCATCACGTAGGAAAGCTTTTTTATCTAAGCCACGTTGATCTTTTAATGTAGCTGCGGTAGCACCAAATAAAGGGCGATAAATCCCGTTGGTGCATTGAGCGAAGCCAAAGCCTTTTACACCATGATCTTTTAGAGTATCAGTAAATTCAGCCCTGATTTCTTTTCCGACTTGGCGTTGTTGTTCCCAAGTCAGTGCTTCCGTAATCTTAGTAGCCTGATTAGCTAGTTTTTCTTCTAGCTCTAACCAACGATCAATAACTCGCATACGACCTTTATCATCGTAGCGCGTCAATAGATTGAGGGTATGGCGTTTATCTAAACGATATTCGTATATGGGACGACCTGTTATGTCTTGGTCATACTTAACAGTATGAACTCCCATCACCAAATTTGGATTTGGTGGATTTATAAGGAGTTTTTCTGGTTTGTAATCATCAGGAATGCCGTCATACATATTTGCTAGCATATTCCTAATATCTCTTGTAACATGAAAATGCTGTTTGCCAGTCAACTCTGCAATTTCACGAGAAGACATTGTAAGAGTTTTTGTAATAAGTAATGTATCCATTATGTAACCTTATAGATGAAGCGATATGATGTAAAAGCTAGTAGGGGGTGCAATGCGCATTCTACCTGATGTTTAGCTCATATTTTTTAATATTTTTTTAGCTAAAGGTTCCTTGATTTCATTGTGTCTAGGAATAGTTTCCCGTGTTCCTGTTTTAGGATTGATCCAAAGAGAATGTGCTGCACCTTCTCGTTTAAGATAACATCCTATGATTCTGAGTTTTCTTTCTAAAGTCTTCCTTTTCACTATATTACCATTGTTTGCATAATAGCGTCTTTGGGTAATCCTCGACAATAGTCGTCCATCCTATCCTGCAATATTAATTCGATAGCTTGTTTAAGGTTTTGTTTGGTTTCTTCAATTGTTTCTCCTTGGCCATTAGCTTCAGGAAATTCGGGGCATATTGCCCAAAATCCTCCTTCTGGAGCGGTTTCAATGATTGCTGTTAATTCGCCTTTCATAATTTAAATTCTCGATGGTGGTGTAGTTTGCACATTGTATATTACTCGACTATCCAGCACGCAGGTACGATTAATCCGAAGTTGTAAGTGCGATTAACGAAGCGTAATCGCATCTACAACTCTGACCTAAGCGTATCTACTGCGCTAATTAACTTCCTCTGCTTCTAAAACCCAAGTGGAATTATTCCAACCTGTTTGGCAATTACCAGAACCAGGATTGGGGCTAGCTGAACTATTAACCCAAACTTCTATCGTATGTGAACCTGCTTTAATACCTGAACAATAGCCAACAACAGTATGATCAGTATGAGTATAGTCGCCTGTTGCCGATATATCATCATAAATTAACTTTTGATTTGGGCAAGAATTGCCGTTAACACGAATTTCCCAACGACATGAACTCAGACGCTCGCCGTGCGTAGAAAAATTGTCAGTATAGCTGATACGAAGTTTGGTAGCTGCTTTAGCTTTAGTGAAACGTAAAACACGGCTTTTAATTTGACCAACATTTGTACCATCCTGGGGACCATTACCTGTTGCATAGGCAATTGTTCTAATAAAATTGCCATTCACATGCAATTTTGCTCCTGGACTAGTTGTGCCAATTCCAACATTCCCATTGCGAGTAATTCGCATTGATTCACTCATAGGACCTGGGCCATCCGTCCCATGTGTGAAAAAAGCAAGACCAACATGATCACTATCAAAATACTCCATCACACTTGAAATTCCAACCCTTCTTCTTGATCCACCATCAAACCATGTAATTCCACCAAAATATTTTCCAGTTGAATTATTAACAGCACCTCTCAATATAATGCTATCTTGGCCAGTTGGAGATTGTTTTCCGTTGTATTCATCATTATTCCATACTTGTAACGTTGCTTTTGGATTCCTCGTGCCAATCCCAACATTCCCATTCTTCGCAACTTGCACTGCATCCGTCAACTTCGTAACATCATTTTGCAAACGTTTATTTTCTTGGGTAAGGTGCTGTACTTTGGCCTGTAAGCGTTTATTCTCTGTAGTAACTTGTTGTATACGAAGCCAAAAGCATTCCATAGCCTGGCTAAGGCTAGGTAATTCCATGCAATTAGTCTCCGTTGCTTGCAACCACATTGGCATAATTAGCAACAGGACAAACAGCCGATAATTATTGGGCATAAAATAGTTCCTCTGTTGATTTTTAGTTAATTAGCTATTTTAGCGTGTCATAGTATTATGGATATTACAACAATTTTTACAAAATTACAGGCTAGATATAAATGCAATTCAGCGAAGCTTGGCTACGGGAGCTAGCGAGGTAGGGACCAAAACCTGCGAGCATTGTGCCAATTTTGGAAACCATCAAGTTGTATGGTAAACATAAAATGGGTATGTTTTAAGGGCTTAATATTCGATAAGTTTTCGCTTTCCCTCACCGTTTAATAATGTTTGGTTAACGATAATGTCGCCAACCCAACCTGCAACATTTTGTTATTTATAACAACAACAATAAGCTGTATACCCCCCCGAATTTAAACCTTGATTTTTGACTTCATCATAAGAACTCTGATTATCATTACAACCATAATTATAGTTATTCGATACGATTTGTCCATAAGCTGTTGCACGAGTTCTCAAAATAGAACCTATTGCTATAGAAGTTCTACAGCTTGTATAAAGGCCTGCAGTTTCATGTTGGCAACTCCAAGAACAGGTTTTTCCTGCATGATGTGGAATGGCAATATGATTTGCCACTGAGTCTCCAATAGGAGAGGTTGCTGCGCATCCAGAAGCGACTGCTGCATGCATCATAGCCCAGTAAATATCATCACCATCAATTTTAATCTCACCAGCAACATGCAATTTAGCTCCTGGATCCTTGCTGCCAATCCCAACATTCCCATTCTTTGCAATTTGCACTGCATCCGTCAACTTCGTAACATCATTTTGCAAGCGTTTATTTTCTTGGGTAAGGTGCTGTACTTTTGCCTGCAAGCGTTGATTCTCTGTATTAACTTGTTGTATACGAAGCCAAAAGCATTCCATAGCCTGGCTAAGGCTAGGTAATTCCATGCAGTTAGTAGTTTCTGTTGCTTGCAACCACATTGGCATAATTAGCAACAGGACAAACAGCCGATAATTATTGGGCATAAAATAGTTCCTCTGTTGATTTTTAGTTAATTAGCTATTTTAGCGTATCATGGTATTATGGATATTGTAATACTGTTTACAAAATAAAGGCTAGATATAAATGTAATTCAGCAAAGCTTGGCGACGGGAGCTAGTAAATCCGAATGTCGATACTCAAACCTTAGCTAACCAACTCAGTATGGCTGGCTTAGAGGTGCAATATCTGTAGATTGTACGCCATGCTATGCTTATTTTTGAGATAACTACATAATTGAGTGATTATATGACTGAAGTAAAATTCTACTTTGTCACATTAAAACTTAACTTATTAATTTCCAAAGAATTGATGCAAAGTGTTGTTTTCAATAAAATAAAGGTCTTATTTGGTAATCTGACAAAGTAGAATTATATGACTGAAGTAAAAGAACTCACCACCTATCATTTTCTTTAAAACACTAGTTTTTCTTATAGCGTAGATCAATGACTTACGATATAACTGATAGGTGGTGAGCTATTTTGGCTCTATTTAACTTAAGTCAAAACATTAGACTGAACCAGTGCCAATATTTCTACGTTAATACAATTTTGGCAATCTTTTGTATTTACTTACAAAATTGTCAAATTGCCTGTATACCTAGTAACTACGGTATTTATAGACAAAATCCATTTCTTTCAGCCTATACAAAGCTTACAATTTTTTCCTTTCATCTAATATTGCTGTATTTATCTCTACACTCAAATATACTTAATAATAACAGTTAGTTATAGTATTAAAAATCTACTTGGCACGCTTTTCGCATTATATAAAGTAGGTATCGGCAAGATACTTAAACCTTAGAAACTTTATACTTATATTTTAATATTATTATTTAACGTTATTTTTTAGTTTGGAGCAGTTACATGAGAAAAGTTGCAATTTACGGCAAAGGTGGTATTGGCAAATCCACTACCACCCAAAACACAGTAGCTGGACTCAGCGAAATGGGCAAAAAAGTCATGGTAGTTGGCTGTGATCCCAAAGCCGACTCTACTAGATTACTATTAGGTGGTTTAGCCCAACGCAGTGTGTTGGATACCTTGCGTGAAGAAGGCGAAGATGTAGAACTCGATGATATTCGCACCGAAGGATTTTGCGAGAGCCTCTGTGTAGAATCCGGTGGCCCAGAGCCTGGGGTTGGATGTGCCGGACGTGGAATTATTACTTCCATTAATCTCTTAGAACAACTTGGTGCTTATGATAAAGACGAAAATCTTGATTATGTATTCTATGACGTACTAGGCGACGTAGTCTGCGGCGGATTTGCGATGCCAATTCGCGACGGTAAAGCCGAGGAGATCTATATAGTATGTTCTGGTGAGATGATGGCCATGTATGCCGCTAATAATATATGCAAAGGAATTTTGAAATTTGCCGAATCTGGTAATGTGCGCTTAGGTGGATTGATTTGTAACAGCCGCAAGGTAGATAATGAAAAAGAGATGATTCAAGAGTTCGCCAAACGTCTCGGTACTCAAATGATCCATTTTGTTCCCCGCGATAATGATGTACAACGGGCCGAGATCAACCGCAAGACGGTAATTGAATGGAATCCAGAATGCGGCCAAGCTAGTGAATACCGTCAATTAGCTCAATCTATTAACGAGAATGATCAATTTGTGATACCTAAACCTCTTAAGATTCCAGAACTTGAAAGCCTATTATTGGAATATGGTCTCTTTAACTAAAATCATATACCCAATTTATCAATACTAGGAGACACCAATGTCTACAATGATTCGCGCCATCTTGCGCCCTGAAAAAACCTATATCGTGATGAAATCCCTGTTGGATGCTGGATTTCCTGGTATGACCAAGATGGATGTTTTTGGTCGCGGTAAACAACGCGGACTTAAAGTCGGCGAGATTACTTATGATGAATTGCCCAAAGTTCTATTACTAGTAGTGGTACCAGATGCTGATAAAAATACAGCAGTTCATACGATCATAGAAGCCGCTCGTACTAGTCCTAAGGGTTCTTTTGGTGATGGCAAGATTTTTGTTTCACAGCTTGAAGAATCTTATACTATTAGTACTGGGACTAAAGATTAGGATTTTAAAGGGATCTCAAAAAAATTCAGAGAGATCTCAAAGATTAGGCTCTTAAAATTAAGATTTCCATTATTAAAAACTGAGGTAGCCATGAAAGAAATTATTGCCATTGTTCGCATCAACATGATTAACCAAACACGGCAAGCCTTGGTTGATATAGGCTTTCCTGCCTTTACCGTCCACAAAGTATTAGGACGCGGCAAAGGAGAAGTAGACTTTCGAGTACTAGATGCTGCAGCCGAAGGCCTACCAGATGCCATGCCCCATCTAAATAGTGATGGGCCACCTTTGGTTGCCAAACGTATGTTAAATATCATAGTAGAAGATGAACAGGTAGAAAAAATTGTCTCTACTCTAATTAAATTAAATAAAACTGGTAATCATGGTGATGGCAGGATCTTTGTTAATTCTATTGCCGATGCAATACGCATCCGTACTCGTGAAGAAGGTGCTGCCGCTCTTGCATAATCACTATTATGCTATTTTAAGCAAAGCTCAAAAATATTTAACCAAGCAAATTTTTAGTAAGCCTATTTTAGAAAGTTTATAGGAAGCTTAAAACCGAGGAATTGCTATGTCTGAACAAATTAAAACTGAGGCCACGTCGCTGCCTGATCCAACTCAAGTACGCGAGATCATGCTGGAACCTTATCCAGCCAAAACTAAACGGAAACGTGCCAAACAAGTTCTAGTAAACGATCCAGAAACACCACCTAAAATCGGTGCCAATAGTCGTACTGTCCCAGGCATTATTACCCAACGCGGTTGCACTTATGCTGGCTGTCGCGGTGTAGTTATGGGGCCAGTTTATGATCTACTACAAATTGTTCATGGCCCAGTTGGGTGCGGATTCTATGCCTGGCTATCCAGACGCAACCTAGCTCGGCCTGATACTGGAGAAAGTAATTTTCTACAATATTGCATGAATACTGACATGCAAGAAGAACAAATCGTCTTTGGCGGTGAGAAAAAGCTCAAGCAAGCTATTCAAGAGGCCTACGATATCTTTAAGCCCAAAGCCATTGCCATTCTATCGACCTGTCCGGTCGGTCTAATTGGCGATGATATCCATTCCGTAGCCCGAGAAATGAAGAAAAAATTGGGTATTAACATCATAGGTTTTAGTTGCGAAGGCTATAAGGGAGTCAGTCAATCAGCCGGACACCATATTGCTAACAATGAAGTGTTTAAACATATTATTGGCCAAGATGATACCGCAGATACAGCTAAATATACAATCAATATTTTAGGTGAATACAATATCGGCGGCGATGCCTGGGAAATCGATGCTCTACTCAAAAAATGTGGTATTCATGTTACGGCTACCCTAAGTGGGGATGTCAATTATGGCCAACTGGCGCGTTGCCATACCGCGATGCTAAACACCGTGATGTGTCATCGCTCTATCAACTATATAGCAGAAATGATGGAGAAAAAATTTGGCATTCCCTGGATCAAGATTAATTTCCTAGGAGCCGAATCTACTGCCAAATCTCTGCGTAAAATCGCCCAATATTTTGGAGATCCAGAACTTCAAACACGAGTCGAAGAGGTTATAGCCACTGAAATGACTGCGTTGCAACCAGTACGCGATGAAGTAGCCGCTAAACATCGCGGTAAAAAAGTAGCCCTATTCGTTGGTGGCTCACGAGCACACCATTATCAAGATCTATTTGAAGATATAGGTATGAAAGTGGTCTCCGCAGGCTATGAATTTGCGCATCGCGATGATTATGAAGGTAGGCATGTACTACCCACTATAAAAATCGATGCTGATAGTCGCAACATTGAAGAATTGCATGTAGAAGCTGATCCAGAACGGTATACCCCACGAATATCAGCAGAACGCCGTACTGAATTAGTAAAAGAAGGCTTAAGTTTTTCAGAATACGAAGGGATGATGGCACAAATGAAGAAGGATACCTTGGTGATCGACGACATCAGCCATTATGAAATCGAAAAATTAATAGAGATATATAAACCCGATTTGGTCTGTTCTGGTATCAAAGATAAGTTTGTTATTGAAAAGATGGGAGTACCCTGTAAACAGTTACATAGTTATGATTATGGCGGCCCTTACGCCAGCTTTAGTGGCGCAGCCAATTTTTATCGCGAAGTTGATCGGATGCTCAGTACCAAGATTTGGAAATTTGTGGTCCCACCTTGGGAAAAAGAGCCACAATTGGAAGCAAACTTTGTCCATAATGTGCGTATTAAAGACACCAAGAAAGAGACTAAAAAAGCGGCTTAGTAGGGTTGGGTTGCCATCCGTTTGGCCACCCAACGACAAGATACCGAGGCCATCAATCCAAACTACAAATAATCGGGGCGCATAATGTTACAAAGTACAACAGCAGAAATCAAACCTCGCTCAGCATTGCGAGTCAACCCAGCTAAAACTTGCCAACCCATCGGAGCCTTGTATGCAGCTCTCGGAATTCATGGATGTATGCCGCATAGTCATGGATCTCAAGGCTGCTGTGCTTACCATCGCAGCCACCTAACCAGACATTATAAGGAACCAGTCGTAGCTACCACCAGTTCATTTACTGAAGGTGCTTCAGTATTCGGTGGTTTAGCAAATATGACCCAGGCTCTAACCAATATCTTTTCTATCTATAATCCTGATATAGTAGCAGTACATACTACTTGTTTAAGCGAAGTCATTGGGGATGATATCCCAATGATGATCAAAAAGTCTTACGATGATGGCATCATTCCATCTGGAAAATTAGTCATCCATGCTAATACACCTAGCTTTGTTGGTTCCCACATGACTGGCTTTTCCAACATGACCAAAGCTATGGTTACCTATTTATCAGACCGTAATGGTAGCACTAAAAATCAGCTTAATCTAATCCCTGGCTTTATCGATCCTGCTGATATGCGCGAGTTAAAACGTTTAGCAGCTATGATGAATGTCAATATAGTCATGTTCCCTGATACCAGCGATGTTTTAGACCTGCCGCAAACTGGGATCTATAAAATGTATCCCAAAGGCGGTGTCAGTATACCACAGCTAAAGTCCACTGGTGATAGTATCGCTACCTTAGCATTGGGCCATTTTGCCAGCTACGCAGCAGCTACGGCCTTAAATGATAAATGGGAGGTGACTAATGCGTTTTTAGAATTACCTATTGGACTTGGCCCTACGGATCGTTTTATCAATGCATTGCGTAACTATGCTGGAGTGGATGTTCCAGAATCCATAGTGCAAGAACGTGGTCGTCTGCTCGATATGATAAGCGATATGCAGCAGTATTTTCATGGCAAGCGCGTGGCTGTAGCCGGGGACAATGATAATGTAATCGCTTTAGTACAATTCCTAACTGAACTAGATATGAAGCCAGTATATGTGATTACGGGTTCGCCTGGTAATCATTTTGAAACCCGAGTTGGTGAAATCTTAAAGGAACAAGTACCAGATGCGGTTATTAAACAAAATACCGATCTATTTGCTTTGCATCAATGGATGAAAAATGGCCCTGTAGATCTAATAATCGGTAATACTTATTGTAAATACATAGCTCGGGCTGAAAATACTCCGTTTGTAAGATTTGGCTTTCCAATCTTGGATCGTATGACCCATAGAATTTTCCCAACTGTGGGATATATGGGAGCGATTCGTCTAATGGATAAAATGTTTGATGCGATGATGGATCATAAAGATCGGGAATGTCCAGAAGAGCTGTTTGAATTAGTACAGTAGCTGTAGGGCGGGAGAATCCCGCCTTAAAACGTAGGATGGGTAGAGCCAAAGCAAAACCCATCATTATGAAATGAAAATTGTAGGATACGTACTGCGCACCATCATTTCATATTTAAAGGTGCGTGATGTGCACCCTACATTGGACGCTCCAGCGTCCCAAATTAAAGTTACCACACAGAACGTGGGAACGATAAATCTAAGGATTGGAAACGATGAAATCTAAGGATTGGGAACGATAAAAACAAGCGTTGGAACGATAAAAAAATAGGAGGCAATCATGATCGAAATACTTCCAGGTCGTACCACCCAGGTGATGACCAAAACTAACGCAGCAACTCCAGACATTGCTTGTGGCAAGGCAAGCCTAGCAGGATCAGTTAGCCAACGCGCCTGCGTATTCTGTGGATCACGAGTTGTACTATATCCAATAGCCGATGCCCTGCACTTAGTACATGGCCCTATAGGTTGTGCTGCTTATACTTGGGATATCCGTGGTGCTCTATCCAGTGGTCCCCAACTACATCGCCACAGCTTTTCTACAGACCTACAAGAAATAGACGTAGTATTTGGCGGTGAAAAAAAATTAGAAGCGGGATTACTAGAACTAATAGAAATACATAAACCAGAAGCTGCTTTTATATATTCGACATGTATTGTGGGCCTAATAGGCGATGATGTAGCAGCAGTTTGTAAACGAGTCTCCAATAAAACTGGGATTCCAATTCTACCAGTTAATTCTGAAGGTTTTAAAGGTACTAAAAAGGATGGTTATAAGGCCGCTTGCGCTGCCCTAAATACTCTAATTGGGACTGGAGATACTAATGGAATAAGTCCATATAGTATTAACATTCTCGGCGAATTTAATCTCGCTGGAGAAACCTGGATACTTAAAGATTATTATCAAAAAATTGGCATCGAAGTAGTAGCTAGTATCACAGGGGATTCACGAATAAAAGATATTCGTCGCTCTCATGGAGCCAAATTAAACCTAGTCCAATGTTCAGGTTCTATGGTACATCTGGCTAGAATGATGGAACAGGATTATAACATACCATTTAAACGGGTATCTTATTTTGGAGTTGAAGATATGGCAGCGGCTCTATACGAAGCAGCGACATTTTTTGGGGATGCGAAATTATTGCAACGTACTCAAAC
>LFCU01000219.1 GCA_001044195.1 Candidatus Achromatium palustre | reverse complement strand
CAGGTAGGGTGGGCAAACATCCGTATCGTTTGCCCACGCAAACCAAACAGGACAAGTTATGATACCGCGTGGGCACGATAAGGCCGTGCCTACTCTACATGGCTACATGGCTAATGTTATTTATTGATGGGTTTCGCTTAGGCTCTTCCCATCCTACGTGCTTGGGTTAAGTTATTCAACAGCAAATCCTGTGTGTTGCCTTATTTTTAGGGGATGGAAGCCCAATACAATTTTATTTTTAGGAATGCCAGCTTTAACTAATTCATTTGCAATTCCTTGTTCGGTTTCATCAATTTGTATCCATATTTTACCGTTAATAATATCGGTATGCACAATAGAATGATAAATGCGTTTTTGTTGATGCCAACCAATGGCTAAAAGGATATAGTTATCCTGTTGATGGTGAAAAATTGTTTGATTATAAATCTCACCGTATGCGTATGGAATATTCGCATGTTGAGTAAGAATATTCTGAATTGTTTGACGATATGCTTCTAAGGTATCCATTGATGAATTTCCTGCTGTGATGCATCAAACACCAATAAATTTACCCGATTTTTTCGGAGTAATAATTGTCCTAATGGTTCACTAAATAACGTGGTAAATATTTCTTTTCTGATGGCAAGGTAAACAATTCTATCTGGTTCAACATCTGATAGAACATCAGCATATAAAATATCTTGCCCTAATGCTTGTTCTAAATCAGCGACTATTGAAGCACCAATAAAACTTTTAACTTCTACAACAATTTTACGCTCATTTTTTTCTGCTGCAAATAATTGTTCTGCTCTTAAGCCAGGTAGGGTGGGCAAACATCCGTATCGTTTGCCCACGCAAACCAAACAGGACAAGTTATGATACCGCGTGGGCACGATAAGGCCGTGCCCACCCTACATGGTTCGTCATGATAATCAAAAAAATCAAGTGAATTATGGTTTAAAAATATTATTATATTAGAATTTTCTAATATAGCTGTATACCCAAAAAAATCGCGAGCAACCGCCCCTTTAATAGCAGCACTCGCAAGCCTCGAATTATTGCCTTGACGCTCGCCCACTCGCGTCACGGCAATAATTCTCTGCTTGCTCGTTGCTGCTATTGCCTGCTCCAACCTTGCTTGACCTGACTTTACTTGAGACCTAGAGCAAGACGCAAGCCAACGTCGCTGTTCCGGTAATTAGGCTCGTCCCCGTTCCGGTCAGCAGAACGTACGGAGGACGCGTCGCCGTGGTTCCAAGAGCCGCCGCGGACGATGCGGGCCGATGGATCAGAAAGCAAACACTTCTTCTCAGAACCATCGTAAGAGGATGTCGCCTGTGAACAAGTCCATTCCCATACGTTGCCTGCGGTATCATAAAGACCCCAAGGATTAGCCGCAAAAGAACCTACAGGAGCAGTTGAATTCATGTCCATGTCCCATCTACTACCACAACCAGGACAATTAGCCTTATTACGACCAAGATTATCGCCCCACCAATACCAGGTAGAAGTACCAGCACGGGCCACGTATTCCCATTCGGCCTCTGTGGGTAAGCGATACTTTTTACCAGTCTTACGACTAAGCCATTTGGTATAGGCAACAGCATCATGCCAGGTTACACAGACCACAGGATGATTATCTGCTTGAGTAAATGTTGGCTGCATAAAACCCTTACAACCCCAATCCCGATCTACCTTACTGCCCCGATAATTAGTATCTCGTACAAAACTCTTAAACTGCCCTACCGTAATCTCATACTTGCTGATAGAGAAAGCTTTAACATACACCTCATGCACGGGCTTCTCCTCAAACTCATCATCACTGTATTGAACACCCCCCATCTTAAACTTACCGGCTGGGATAGAGACCATCTCAGGCTCATAAGATTTATGGCGTTGTTTTTGTCTTAACCTGGCTAACCGAGCCTCTTCTGCTTGACGCTGCTTTCTTAATGCGGCAAGACGTTTAGATTCCTCAGCAGCTTTATGCCGTTGACGTTCTAACTCAGCAAGACGTGCCTCTTCATACTCTCGTTGCTGTTTAATTTTGGCTAATCTTGCCTGTTCGGCTTGCAACCTAGCCTGATGAGCAGCCTGCTCACGTTGTGTTGCTAATTTACGGGCGGCTTCAGCTTTTTCGGATCGAGCTTGCTGCTCACGTGCTTTGGCTAAGGCAGCTTGACGCTTGGCTTCAGCCAATTTAGCCTCTAGCTCGGCAACTTTAGAATCTTGCGCAGTGTTTGCAGAAACTTGAGTTCCAGAAGCTGGTACGGCTACAGGAGTTGGTATATCTGGAGGAGGTGCTGCTGCGATCTGAAACACAAAATCCCCTTTATCCAGATTCCGATTGCGGATCTTGCCATACTGCGGATGCTGGGTCGATTTACTATAATTAATCACCGTATCCTGCAAAAATATCCCCAACTCCGAACCTGTTACATACCCATCTTTATTCACATCCGCCTCCCCATCCAAAGCTGCAACAAATTGCTCCCGAAACACACTGCGATCTGGCACCTCCTCCTCAGCAGAACCTGAAGTGATAAATTGCCGTACTGGACGAGTGGTTTTATAGGTTATGGATGCAGGGACGGCTCGACTTAGAGCAAATAGGGAACCGGAAAAGCAGGAGTCAAATAAGAATATGGCATGTTTGGAATTAATGCGCTTGGCGTAACCTTCAATGCGCTGCATATCGATCCCAAATTGCATAAAACCTGTAAGGTCTCGGTAAGGATTAGGCGCATCTACAGGCACAATATAGCCCATTTCTTCTCCGTAGCTCATCTTATTAGTATAGCCATGACCGGCAAAATAAAACAGCAGACGATTATCTTCAGCTAGACCATACTTATTAATAAAGTTATCATAAGCCTGTAATAACTGATTACGAGTGGGATCCAAGACTACAGTTACTTGAAAGCCATGACGCTCTAAGGCGGCTTTAACTGCTGGAATATCTTTTTTGACTCCAGGTAAACGCGGCCAACCAGCTCGGTATTCTGAAGCACCTACAAGCATAGCATAGCTGCCTTTGTATAGTTTTATGGGATCAAAGCTAGGTCTTGGAGCTGTAGGCATTGTAGTAGAACCAATGCGTTGTCCAGTTCCAGCAGTGCCACGGCCATAGTTGGTTGTAAGATTAGGCTGTGGACTATTATTCGCACAGCCTGCTAATAGGCCCAAACTAATGCCTAATAGCCAGTAGATTAAACGTCGCCACATATATTTTTCCTCAGTTATGAAATGATGGTACGCAATGCGTACCCTACAATACTTTATTCGAAACCTTCCATCAGCGTAACTAACATAAGACAATTATTAGGGTATAGATTCCTGCTTTCGCAGGAATGACGGGTTTCGGATAATGTTTAGTAATTACTCTTTATACTTTAGGAAATATTTTGATCATTTCCAATCGCTACATAGGAATAAATCCTGAACGCTATACGTCCTACATTGTGAAGACTATATGATATTGACGTTAAGATTGTCAACCCAATCTTTAATAGTCTATCATCAAAAGAAATATTCTTGACTTTTATAATATTTTAAAGATACAGTGCATCAGCCAAAAATTGATAAGAGACAACTTAAAATGAATGCTTGGATAGAAATGTATACAGACGGAGCTTGTAAAAATAATCCTGGCCCAGGCGGCTGGGGAGTCTTGATACATGCTGCAAAAAAGAAACAGGAATTATGTGGTGGTGAGATTAATACTACCAATAATCGTATGGAGCTTACTGCGGTAATCAAAGGAGTAGAGAGTTTACCACAAAATAGCCAAGTGCGTATAATCACTGATTCTCAATATGTAAAGGATGGAATGACTAAATGGATTAAGAAATGGCGCAATAATGGTTGGGTAACTTCTAACAAGCAACCAGTAAAAAATCGGGATTTATGGGAACAATTAGATACAGTATTGCAACGTTTGCATAAGATAGAATGGGTTTGGGTAAAAGGTCATGCAGGTACTCCTGGTAATGAACGTGCGGATCAACTTGCCAATCAGGGAATTCCCCAAAAAGAATTAGCATCATCAAACACTCAGTCTAAGACAACAACAATAACTAATTCAGCTACCCCATCAATATCTAAGACGAAAACTAAGTCTAAACCAGCAGATAAGATTAATTCACCAAATAGACCTAAAACCACAGGCAAGGTTACAAAAAAAGATAAAATTATAGCAAAAGATAAAGTTATAGTAAAAGATAAAATTATAGCAAAAGATAAAGTTATAGTAAAAGATAAAATTATAGCAAAAGATAAACTTAACGTAAAAGATAAAATTATAGCAAAAGATAAAGTTATAGTAAAAGATAAAATTATAGCAAAAGATAAAGTTATAGTAAAAGATAAAATTATAGCAAAAGGCAAGGTTACAAAAAAAGATAAAATTATAGCAAAAGATAAAGTTATAGTAAAAGATAAAATTATAGCAAAAGATAAAGTTATAGTAAAAGATAAAATTATAGCAAAAGATAAACTTAACACATTAATAGATCTGCTAGAGGATTCAGACGCTCAAAACAACGTTCCCAAGCAGAGCGTGGAAACGATCACCACTGCTGAAATAACACAAGCAACAGTAGCAACCAACGTCAAAAAGACCACATCAAAAAATACCAAACGAAGCTATAGCAACAAAAAACGATCCACCAAAAAACTACGCCAAATTGTTCTGGATACAGAAACTACCGGCTTAACACCAGATGAGCATCGCATCATCGAAATTGGTGCTATAGAATTAATCGATCGTCGCTTTACCAACAATAATTTTCATCAGTATCTACAGCCAGATCGAGAAATAGAACCAGGAGCTACTAAGGTTCACGGTATTGTTAATGCTTTTCTTGAAGACAAACCTAGATTTGCTGACATAGCAGCGGATTTAATTGCTTATTTACAAGGAGCTGAACTCATAATTCATAATGCTCCATTTGATACTGGATTTCTTGATGCCGAATTTGCACGTCTGGCTAATAAACAGCATATAGCTACCGTCCAAGTCAATAAAATATGTACTGTTACGGATACTCTAATCATGGCACGGCAAGCCTATCCTGGGAAGTCCAATAATTTAGATGCTTTATGTAAACGCTATAATGTTGACCAATCCCATCGTACTGTACATGGTGCGCTTTTAGACGCAAAACTGTTAGCAACTGTATACTTAGCTATGACGGGTGGACAGGCTACCTTATCGCTAGCTGCTGATCTTAATGATAATATTCAAATCGATAAACCTAATAAAATACCCCAAGCTAATGCCAAGCGTCTTCCTCTACAGATAATTAGAGCTACTTTAGAAGAGCTAGAATTACATCAAACACGCTTAGAACAGATTAACCAAAAGAGCAACGGTCAATGTTTGTGGTTAAAAAAAATCTGATTTTACTGGTTTCTGTGGATAGAATCAGCAAAGCCATATATTTTTAAATATATTTATTTTAAGATTAGTTGTGCGATTACGCGGCACTAATCGCACCTACAAGCTTTTTTTACTATTCAAAAATATTTAAAAATATGTGGCTTAAGCCACTAAAAATAGATACCGAGGTAGAGCCTCGGCACCAGATGTCATGCGTTATTGAGAAATTGCTAAAAATCTCTATCGCAAGATCTTACTACCACCCAATGTTCCTAACGTCTTAGGCTGCATATCAGTCCACATCGTACCATCACCAGCGTGGATGATATTCACTGTTACATCATTATTGAGACTGGTAGCAAATTCCCATAATGTATAGGCTTGTGGATTACCAAGGGCCATGCTTTTTAAGGTTAAGCCTGCGGCTTTTTCGCCTTCTACTAGCTGCACCACATTGGCCTGAGCTTGGCCTAAGATCCGTACCTTTTCCGCTTCAACGGTAGCAGTTTTTTTACGGATGGCTGCTACTTGCTTTTGCGTTTCGGCTTGAATCTGAGCCACTTGGCGTTCTTGATCTGCCTGTACTTCAGCTTTGAGCTTTTCGGTCTCTTGGGCTACCTGTTCACGGCGTTGTTCGATTAGGCTTAATTCGGTATTTAATTGGGCCTTGGTACGGGCCGTGTTCTGGCGTTCTAAATTGGTTAGATTCTGTTCTACAGCTATACTGGCCTGTTGAATTGGATCTAGAATTTGCATTGGTACATTGACATGCCTGATAAAGGCATTGTGGATTACAATGTGCTTGGTATCTAGCGTTTTGGCTAAAGTTTCGGTAAGATCTTTTTGGAACTGTTCGCGACCTGCACCAACTATGAAGTCTTTAGCCCGATAGGCTGAACCCTTAAGACGTGATACTGATAGGATTTGGGGCATGATGATATTGTCTACTACCGCTGGCAGATCACCATAGTTTTGGTAAATCCAGGCGATATGTTTGGGTAGTAACTCAAATTCTACGGTCATGTCTAGGCTAATCTCAAAGCCATCGCGGGATGGAAATTCGACTACTTGTTCTAAGTTTAGTACCGCATCAGTAGTTTGAGTTGCAGGCTTTGGTGGTTTAGCATAACGTCTTTGGCGTATAGAGGCTTTTTCAGCTCGACCAAAACTAATCTTACGAGATGTTCTACCATGTCTACGTTTTGGAGCTGAAGAAGGCTTATCAAATACTATCTTGCGAGTACGACGAATATACACGTTGCGTTTTTGTTGCTGTACCTTTAAAGCCCGCTGCGATAATTCCCCCATCGCAATATTTTGCGTCGCAAATTGCGTCTTGGTAACTACTTGACCACCAGCTTCTCCCAACAATGAGACCTGATTAACCCCGATCTCTAAGATATTAATGCGTAATTCTTTGGGATTTACATAATATAGGCCAGGCTGTAATACATCTTGGCGTACTCCCTTTTCTCCAGGACCAGCAAATTTGCCTTTAGAGGCTTGTTTGCCGGAAAGTCCTGTGACTACGCCAACATAGCCTATGGGAACACTTATGGCATCTAACAGCTTTATATCGTAACCATAGGGATTGAGTCTATAGCGTCCTGGTCCTAAGACTTGCTGCCAGATACCCTTTTGGTTTTTATCTTTATCCGCTAAGAATTCTCCTTCTGGAAGGGTTAAGCCTATTTTAGAGACTACCAGGCCAACTTTGCCAGGCGGAATAGTCAGCATAGGCTTAATTTCCCAATCATAAAACAATGGATTGCGAAAATGCCGTCCTTCGCCTAATACCATCTCTTGGATACCCTGCTGTCCAGGTCTGGCTAGGATTTGGCCTGGTGGTAATATAGAACCAGTCTTAGCTGTGAGGATGGCCATTTGACCTGGTGGTACATAGAAACGGAAGGTAGACCACCAAATTACCGTTACGATAAATGCAAGAATTATAGATATGAGCAAGCTGGGTTTCATGGTTTGGTTCCTTGTGTAACCTGTGTTGGTTTAGTATTAGGCATTTTAGGTAGAAATGGCCAAAATACCGATCCTAAACTCTGTTCATTATCACTAGAAAGGATAGATTTAATCCGTGGTGCCAGCTTGCGATATAGTTCTAAACGCGCTAATTCGAGACCACTGCCTAGGGCTTGAGTTTGTGTTTTAAGTACCGCTGCTTGAGCCTTATTGCGTTGCTGAATGGCATCACGATCCCCTTTAGCTTTAGCTAATATGGCTTCAGCCTGAAACTTGGCTGCATCTCGTTCTAACAGGGATACTTGGAGTTCCCGTTGTGCAGCGATTAATTGGACTGATAGGGCCTGTTTAGCTGCAATAAGTGCTCTGATCCTTGCAGTATCTGCTTGAACTCGAACTTGATTTTGTTGGGCTAGCATTTCTTGTTTCACAAGTTCTGCTTGGGAGCGGGCTTGTTCAATCTGCTGGGTGAATTTACGAGCATCTTGGACTGCTACTTCACGATCTCTAACAACACTGGCGATCTTATCTGGTGGTACGATATTGCGGATTAGAACCGAACGGATGTCAACTCCCCAAGTATCGCCTTGTTTACGCAGATGAGCTTCGAGGCTATCTTGAAATTGTTTTCTAGTTTCGCCAACAATAAAATTAACCGCAGGGTGCTTGCTGCCTTCAATACGACTAAAGCCTCTGGCTCTTGGCAAGATGATCTTTTTTAAAACATCGTCCATATCACCAATACGGTGGGTAATACGTGCGGCATGATCTCTGGAAATACTAAATTCGATGGTGCCTTCTACTTTTACCGTAAAGCCA
>LFCU01000188.1 GCA_001044195.1 Candidatus Achromatium palustre | reverse complement strand
ATAAATAGGATGCGCTTCATGCTTCAGCGCATCCTATAACTGCATGAAGCTTACTCCGACATAATGTGCCAGAATGAACACCCTAAACCAGTGCCAAACCATCTTCAAACTCAGTAAACATAAAGCGATAATTGAGTTTCCAAATAATGTCTTTAATATTATTAAAATCAAAAACAATAGAGATTAAATTTTTTTTGTAGCTAAAAATCAATGAGTTAATATTTTTAAAACGTATCTAAATTTATGCTATTAATGAGTTATATCAATTTATTATAAAATATTATTAAGAAATCACTTTAATAAATATCAGCTCTTGACAATTTACTAAACTATCAATATATTTTATTGGGTCTATAATTTAGACCAAATAACCAGCCCGCAATTGGGTTCCATTAAATTGTTTCAAGCCCTTAATAATATAGGGTGAGGTACAGGATGATTGGTAATTTATCACCATTATTTTGGTTAGCACCAATTGGTGCCATAGCTGCATTAGTAGTTGCATGGATGTTTTATAAGGATGTGATGCAAAAATCCGAAGGCACCGAACGCATGAAAGAAATCTCTCTTGCAGTGCGTGAAGGTGCTATGGCCTATCTAGGCCGTCAGTATCGCGTTATTGCCATCGTATTCGCGGTACTGTTTGTTGTATTTCTCGGGATGGCATTTGCTGGATTTCAAAATTTTATTGTACCCTTTACCTTTCTTGTTGGAGGTCTGTTCTCTGGTTTTACTGGCTACGTAGGGATGCGCACTGCAACTTCGGCCAATGCACGTACTGCCCAAGCTGCTAGCGAAAGCCTGAATGGTGGTCTCCAAGTCGCCTTTAGAGCTGGTGCTGTCATGGGCTTATCAGTTGTAGGCTTCGCTTTACTTAATATAGTGTTGTTGTTTTTAGGATTATCCCTATTTATCGACAACATTACCCAAATCACAGCTATTATACTAGCAAGCTCCGTAGGTGCTAGCACTATGGCCCTATTTGCTCGCGTTGGTGGTGGTATCTATACCAAGGCTGCGGATGTAGGAGCGGACTTAGTAGGCAAAGTAGAGGCCAATATTCCTGAAGATGATCCCCGTAATCCTGCGACTATTGCTGATAATGTGGGCGATAATGTAGGCGATGTAGCTGGCATGGGAGCGGATCTATATGAATCTTATGTTGGTGCCATTGTAGCGGCTATGGCTTTAGGAGTCTCAGCTGCGGCTCAAGGATTGCAGATGCAATATTTGTCTTTACCATTAGCTATTGCTGGTATGGGAGCTATTCTATCTATTGCTGGTATGTACCTAGTCAAAACTGAAGAGGGTGCCAGTATGGGCCAGATTATTCGGTCTTTAGACTTTGGCATTCAAGGGGCTGCTATTGGTGTTGCGATAATTTCTCTGCCACTTATTTGGCTCATGGGCCTACCTAATATATTTGGCCTCTGGTTTACTATTGTTATCGGCCTTGCTGTAGGAATTATTATCGGTTGGGCTACGGAATTCTTTACCTCTGGCGAACATGGCCCAACTAAAACTATTGTAGAACAAGGCAAAACTGGTCCTGCTACTGTTATCATTCAAGGACTAGCCGTAGGGATGGAATCTACGATGATTCCAGTAATTACTGTATGTCTAGGTCTTCTATTAAGCTATATGGCCGCCGGTGGTTTAAATACGCCTTTATTAGGATTATATGGTATTAGTCTAGCTGCTGTAGGAATGTTATCCACTTTAGGTATTACATTGGCTACGGATGCCTATGGCCCAATTGCTGATAATGCAGGTGGTAATGCAGAGATGGCTGATCTACCAGCTCATGTACGGGAGCGTACTGATGAATTGGATGCCGTGGGTAATACAACAGCGGCAATTGGTAAAGGTTTTGCAATTGGTAGTGCGGCTCTTACCGCTTTGGCTCTCTTAGCTGCTTATATTGATCAACTACGTTTCAGTATGTATCATTTGCTGGGTATGAAGACCTTGGGAGAAGGCGGTCCTGAGATTGTTACTGCTACTATTAGCCAACTTTCTATCTACTTTGACCTTACTCTATTGAATCCATCCATGATTATTGGCCTATTCGTAGGAGCCATGACCGTATTCTATTTTGCAGCCCTCACTATGAGTGCTGTAGGACGCGCCGCAGGAGCTATGGTACAAGAAGTACGGCGGCAGTTTAGAGAAATCCCTGGTATCATGGAAGGCACAGGAAAACCAGACTATCGGCGTTGCGTAGATATTTCTACTGCTGGTGCCCAAAAAGAAATGGTCTTACCCTCTCTATTAGCTATAGTAATCCCAGCCATCATGGGCGTACTCTTTGGTGCCGCTGGAGTCATTGGTCTATTAGGTGGTGCTTTATCCACAGGTTTTGTGATGGCCGTTATGATGGCTAATGCTGGTGGTGCTTGGGATAATGCTAAAAAGACCGTAGAAAAGATCAAAGCCCCAGGTCAAGGCAAGGGATCAGAACATCATAAGGCTGTAGTAGTTGGTGATACCGTAGGTGATCCCTTCAAAGATACTAGTGGGCCATCTCTCAACATTCTCATTAAACTTATGAGCATGGTATCGGTAATCTTTGCAGCTTTAACAGCTAGTGTAGGCACTACAGGCTTAGTTGGCGTTCTATTTTCGATGTTTTAGATTGTAACTGTTGAAATTTATAGTAGGGTGCGCACTGCGCACCTTGCAAAAAATTGGTACATTTTTATCGTTCCCACGCTCTTCCTGGGAACGTTTAAGTTGGAACGCAGAAGCGTTCAGGATGCGTTCCCACATTAGTGTGGGAACGATCACAACAATAAATGCTTAATTATGTTTCAACATATAACTACTCCCCAACCCCTAAAGACTTCCCAAGCAGTATCCTGGCGCACCCTACGCCTTTTCTTTATGTATCGCCTAGTATTAGCACTAGGCATGTGGTTTGCATTTTTTTCCCGCTTTAACCCTTTTCTACTTGGCCACACTTTCCCTAAGCTCTTTACTGCAACTATTATTATTTACTTTTGCCTTCTAGTAATCGGAGCCTTGTTACTAATATGGCGTACCCCTTCAGCAGAATCGCAAGTACAAATTGCCGTATATATAGACATAATAATTATCACTATGGTGATGCATGTTAGTGGCGGAGTCACTACAGGCTTAGGATTATTAATAGCTATCTCTATTACACTTGGCAGCCTATTAACTGGTGGCCGTATGGCCCTGCATTATGCAGCCCTAGCATCTTTATCAGTTCTAGCTGAACAGCTATATGCTGAATCATTTGATCTATTTTCTACTAACGTATCTTCTTATACTCAAGCTGGATTGCTTGGCGTTACATTTTTCGCAGTAGCATTGTTAGCCTACGGTCTAGCTAGGCAATTGCGAGAGACGGAACAACTAGCACAACAAAGAGGTTTAGATTTAGCGAATTTAGCACAAGTCAATGAATATATCATTCAACACATGAATACCGGTGTATTGGTAGTAGATCAAAGCTGGAAGATACGCTTATTAAATGATACAGCCTGGCGCTTATTAGGCTGTATGCATGCTAAAGTTGGAGACAATCTACGTAAGCATTGGCCAGAATTAGCCAGACAAGCCGTCTTATGGTTGCAAGATTTACCAGGTTCGTTGGAAACTTTTCCAGTGCAATCAGGTGGCAAAGAACTGCGTCCCCAGTTTATTCCATTGGGACAAAAACAGCAGGTGGGGGGATTACTGATCTTTTTAGAAGACAGCGTTCGTGTATTAGAACAGGCCCAACAAATTAAACTTGCATCCTTAGGTCGTTTAACAGCAAGCATTGCTCATGAGATCCGCAATCCTCTAGGTGCTATTAGTCACGCAGGGCAACTATTAAAAGAATCACCTAGTATACATCAAAGTGAGCAGCGTCTTATCGAGATCATACGAAGTAATTCCTTAAGAGTGAATAATATTATTGAGTCAGTATTACAATTATCGCGTCGTAGTCGAGCGCATCCTGAATATATTGAACTAGATTTTTGTGTAGAGCAATTTGTGGAGGAATTTTGTCGATCTCGCATGTTGTCACCACAATGTTTTCAGATCCAAATCGTTGCTCCTATAGTAAAGATTCAAGTAGATGTACGTCAATTGACTCAGGTACTAGAGAATCTTTGTGATAATGCGTTAAAATATGGTAATACTAGTACTGAATTGCCGCATATAAAATTGCATGGTGGCAGATTGCAGGGTTTTGCTTTGCCTATATTGGAAATTATAGATAATGGGCCTGGTATTGCTACTGAAAATATCCGACAAATATTTGAGCCGTTTTTTACTACAGGTAATAAAGGCACTGGATTAGGTTTATATATTGCTAAGGAGTTGTGTGAGATTAATCAGATTGATATTGAATATATTACAACATCAGATAGTCGTGGTTGTTTTCGGTTGAGTTTTCATCATTGGAAATTACATGAAGTCTTTGAATCCTAAAGTTAATCAAATTTTAGCTAATTTAAGAGATTACCACACACCACCACCAATCTCTTGGTGGCCTCCTGCTTTAGGATGGTGGCTATTGATGATATTGGGTATTCTAGCTATAGGAATAGGCTTAAGACTGTGGATACGTCGTCGTCAGCGTAGGGCAGCATCTCGTTTTGCCTGTATTGAACTTGCTAGGTTACGTTCTACATTTATAAACAATGGCGATACTAAAACATTTTTACAAAGTCTCTCAAAATTGTTGCGCCGTTTTGTGCTTAGTAAATTCTCTAAAGCTACAGTAGCAGGGTTAATAGGTTCGCGTTGGCTACAGTTTCTTGATGATCATGGTGGGCAAGGACGTTTTCAAACAAAGCCAGGCAATTTGCTGCATGATATGCCTTATGCTGCAACAGCGGATACCATCTCTGAAACTTCTGCTTTAGAATTGGCTGATCTAATAGAGGATTGGATTCACTGTAATCAAGACAAATAAACCTGATTCTAAGGTTTCTGTGGGTAATATATACGGTTATAGCCAGTCCTCTTACGAGTTTCACAGCAACTTACAGGTTATCCATCTTGCAAGTTAGTTGCCGTTAATTTTAATCATTATCAACTATGTCTAAAAATTGAAGAAGTTCCTTCAATAAATGATCACATTCTCCTACAGCAGAAAAATATACGTTACATTCAATATCAAAATTATATCTATACTGTTCCTAAAAAATTGGACAAAGTTGGACATCCAAAAATTAGGTAATTCGCTCTCTGTTAATAACTGATTTACAGTATTTAACTAGAGTCCTGGTTGAGCAGTCCCAACCGAACGGTCAACCTTTGTTGACAACATTATGCATTCATACTTAAAAGCACCCGGAATTACCGTAAAAGGTATTTTGTTGATCATCCTTGGACAAAATAACTTTGCGAACTAATAAGTTACAATAATATAATGGTACGTGAAACCTTCACGCTTATGGATAACCTATCCACTTAATGTACAATACATGATGATTATTCTTAAGTCAAATACTTTGAATTATATTTTGCGTTTATTACCCATAATGTCCAATTATGGGTAACTTGGGACTGGTTCAGTCTGATGTTTGAACATAACATCATAATTATATTACATTATTTTTATAATAGTTGTAAGGTCTAACAATAGAAAATTTACAAGCAAAAATTTTAAATTGACACTATCACA
>LFCU01000204.1 GCA_001044195.1 Candidatus Achromatium palustre | reverse complement strand
GACCACACATCACCACAAATTTAGATATTTTAGGATAAATCATATATTTTGAGGTTGGTAGTATGTACATATTGTATCAACATGTAGATAGTTATCATTATTTTTATGCACTATATATAATATAACAATAATTATTTTTAGGAAAATATTTTACTGGATGATTACTAGATGTCACCATCTATCATTCCGCGCTATCAACATACCATTTCTCGATCCAATATTAGTCCCTCTGCTCTCAAAGTCCTATATCGTCTTAAAGAGGCAGACTTTCAAGCCTATTTAGTTGGAGGTGCGGTACGCGATTTATTACTAGGACGTGAACCTAAGGATTTTGATATAGCAACAAATGCAACTCCAGAGCAAATCCGTAAGATATTTCGAAATAGCCGTCTCATTGGACGCAGATTTCGTCTTGCACATGTTTATTTTGGAGAAGATATTGTAGAAGTAGCAACTTTTCGTGGTTCTGGAGCTGACACTAGAACAAATGATAATCTAGCAGATGCTGAACTAGCAAATCTAGTAACTAAAGACTTGGTTCCCAAAAGACTTACTAATAAAGCCAATAGTGATAGAGAACGTTTGGTAGAAGACGGTATGATCATACGCGATAATCTCTATGGCACTATTGAAGAAGATGCCATACGTAGAGATTTTACAATAAATGCATTATATTATAATATTGCTGATTTTTCAGTATTGGATTTTGCTGGAGGCATTGCAGATCTCAATCAAAAATGTTTGCGCCTTATTGGAGAGCCAGAGCTACGCTATAGAGAAGATCCAGTACGCATGCTTAGAGCGTTACGCTTTATTTGTAAACTAGGATTCAATATAGCTCCTGAATGTGAAGCACCCCTATGGACTTTAGGTAAACTGTTAAATAATGTCTCGACTGCTAGATTATTTGAAGAAGTACAAAAATTATTACTAAATGGGAATGGCTTAAGTACCTTTGAAAAATTACGCCATTATGGACTATTTGCTTATCTGTTTCCTGCAACTGAGGCTAGTTTTAGGTGTGAAGAATGTGCTCTTAATTTCGTTAATCAGGGCCTAATAAATACTGATTTACGAGTACAATCTGAAAAAGCCGTATCTCCTGCTTTTTTATATGCTATTCTACTTTGGGAACCAGTGCGGCTACGGGAACTAGCTTTGGAACAGGAAGGCCAAAGACCAACAGTTGCGGTGACTCAAGCTATTAATGAGATATTAAAGCACCAAGGCCAGTATATCACTATACCAAAGCGTTTTACATTACCAATAAGGGAGATTTGGGCTTTGCAATATCGGTTTGAGAATCGTCGTGGACAACGTGCTTATCGAGTACTTAGTCAGCCACGGTTTCGCTCTGCTTATGATTTTTTATTGCTGCGAGCTAGTATTGGTGAAGTGGATGGGCATCTTGCAGATTGGTGGATGCAGTTTAAAAATTCTACTACTAAAGATAGGCATTTAATGGTACAAAAGGAAACGCAACGTCCAAGGCGGATGAGAAATCGCGCTCGTAGTAAAAAATAAGATTGCTCAATAAATTTACAGTTTGATACTGGGGGGGTTCTGTCTTGGTACCTTGTATAAAATACTGATTCTAACGGTTTCTGTGGGCATATAGCAATTAAATTATCGTCCCCACGCTCTGCGTGGGAACGCATCCTGGACGCTGGGTGTCATAATGATTTATAACGTTCCTAAAACTTGTAGACGTATCCGTATTATTAGACATTATCTGGAACCATCTGCTAGATCAATAAGTATAAAATGAAAATTGGGTTTTCGGATAATGTCTATTACCTACAGAAACTGGTAGAATCAGGAAAAATAATCCATAATGTTAGGTTGCACAACATACCCAACCAACAGCTAGTGAGATGTCTGAGATTTTGGAGCTTTTAATTCCTCTAGTGTCTTATCAAACAAGTCTTCTAAAATAGACTCCGCAGTATCATGATCATAAGCCGCTCGTACTCTGTTGGTCATATCTTGAAAAATCCAACGAGATAAGTCCTTATCATATCCACTTACCAAAGTAAGCCATAAGGTATTGTTTAGGACATACATCGGACATTTATTTCCAGATTCGTCTTGATAAGAAGCAGTTTTAATACCTACAGCGGATTTTGGAGAAAGTTCCAGCATTAGGTTTTCGATGTCACGTACTACCTCTTTATGGGGCTTTTCTGTAAGCTCTGCAATTTCAAGAGAAGTCATAAATGGAGCTTGAAGATTATACTTGCTAAAGTCTTTAGTTTTATAATCTTCTTGGTGATTTAAATATTCTTCAATGTCACGTAGTACTTCATCATGATCCTTGCCCATAAGTTCAGCAAGTTCAAGAGATGTCATAGTCTTTTTCATATTTTAAAGACTCATGGTAAGATCAACATTCTGTTGTGAAGTATCAACATGTATACACATATTATAAATAGTTTGTTTGCTTTTAATGTGATTACTTCCTATCAGTTTATTATAAATTCATGCTATTATGAGCTTTCCACAATTTGTAGACGTGTCCGCCCTATTTATTGTGCAATTACGCTAAAGCTAATCGCACCTACTCCCAATCTGTGCGTAGGCAGTGCCTACCCTACTGGACTGGACCTACGATTACTGTTACTAAATGCTTTGGATGAATATGGCGTTGGAATGCCGCTTTTATTTGCTCTGCAGTAACAGCATTAATCTTAGCAATAAAAGTATCCAAATAATCTAATGGATAATTATAAAACCCAATCATGCTTAGATATTCAGCAATTGCTGAATTACTAGCAATCCCCAAGGGAAAGCTGCCTGTTATATTGCGTTTGGCAGCATCTAATTCCACAGCACTAGGACCTGTCTGAACAAAACGTTGTAAAATTTGCATTAACAGACCTAATGCTTGTTTAGCTTGAGAATTTTTAGTTTGTAACCCCATTATAAATGGCCCCTGTTGCTGCATCGGTCTAAGAGCACTAGAGACACTATATGAAAGGCCACGGCGTTCTCGAATTTCTTTACTTAGTAGCGATACTAAGCCACTACCACCTAAAATATGGTTACCTACATATAACGGAAAATAATCAGGATCATTTCTAGTTATACAGGGTTGACCAATATAGATATGTGACTGAGTTATGGGAAAGTCTAATAGTTCTAATTGGTTGCGATCAAGCTTTGGAACTTTTGGTAACTTAGGTGGGGTTGCACCAGTAGTTAATCCTGAAGTAATTTGAGTTGCAATCTGTTCAGCTTGCTTTCTATCTATAGCACCTACTAAAGCTATTATGGCATTTTTTGCTACATAATATTTATTATAATGTGCCTGTATATCATTACGGTTAATACTCGCTACAGCTTCTTTAGTCCCAGTTGGATAATTGGCATACGGATGGTTTCCATATATAGCTTTATATAAAGCCCTGGTGCCCATTGTCCCAGGTTTTTGTTCTTCTTGATTTAAAGCAACTAACATAGTATTACGCAACCGTTTTAGATCCTTTGCAGTAAACAGAGGTTTACCTAGGATTGCAGTTAGCGTTTCTAAAGCCGTGTTTAGAGCTGGCTGCATAATGAGCGTTCGTAACGATAACCAACTCATGTCACGCAATGATCCTGTACTTAAGGTAACTCCTACGGCCTCTAAACGTTCTGCAATTTGCTCTACGTCCCATTGCCCCGCACCTTGAGTCAACAATGAGTTGGTTAATAATGCCACGCCTGGTTTGGCTTCGCGGGCACTACCAGCATTAAAGACTACCCGGACATCTAACATGGGTAGTTCTGGTGCGGAGACGAATAGTACTTTGGTACCATTTGGCGTATTCCAAGATTGGATCTTAGGAATGGCCCAAGCTGATGGTATGATCCATAAGTTTACTGCTAATAATATTAATCCTATTAGTTTTCTTAAACTTAAATCATAAAGGTGACTAGCCTTAGCGTAATCGCACATAATAATGTTAGCGGACAATATTGGATGCTCCTTTGTAGGCAACAGGATGTGTTGCACTGTCTAATGGTTGAGGTTCTAGCACGGCTATGGTGAGGTTATCATCAACAAGGTATTTTTGGGCAACTAGCTGTACCTGTTCTGCGGTAACAGCACTAATGCGGCTTACATATTCATCAGAGAGCTGCCATTTAAGGCCAACAGTTTCCAATATGCCTATTTCCATTGCTTGATAGAATATAGAATCTTTGAGAAAAATCTTTTTGGCAATGATTTGTTGCCGTACCCGCTGTAATTCTTTGGGAGATACTGGTTCTTTTTGCAAGCGAGTAATTTGCTTGCGTATCGCCTGTTCTAGTTCGGCAACAGTATGCCCTTTGGCTGGTGTTCCATCAATGGTTAGCATTTCTGGCAGACGATTGAAGATACTATAGTCTGCATCTATATTAGACGCAATTTGGCTGCCTCTTATTAATTGCTTGCTAAAACGGGCACTAGAGCCACCATCTAAGATATAAGACAACATATCCAAAGCATAAGGTTCCCAATCCTCTAGTTTTGTTGGTTCCAAGGTTGGGGTCTTGTAGCCCATTACTAAATAGGATTCTTTTGCCGGGGCTTTTACTGCGATGCGTTTTAGTCCCAATTGTTTGGGTTCAGTCCTAATTATAGGATGCGAAATTTTTTCAGCTTGTAAATGGCCAAAGTACTTATTAGCTAGGGCAAATACTTGGGTTGGTTCAACATCGCCTACAACTACTAGAGTAGCATTGTTAGGTGCATACCATTTTTGATACCAGGTTTGGAGTTTATCTACACTCATAGTCTTTAGATCACTCATCCAGCCAATAATAGGATTGCGATATGGGGCGATCATGTAGGCTGCGGCATAAAAATGCTCAACAGTTAAAGCTGTTGGATTATCATCAGTACGTAAGCGACGCTCTTCAGTTACTACTTTGATTTCTTTGGCATATTCAGCAGGTAGTAAAGCTAAATTGCGCATTCTATCGGCTTCTAGCTCAAGGGCAATTTCTAGTCGATCCTTAGCTAATTTTTGAAAATAAGCCGTATAGTCTCGACCGGTAAAGGCATTTTCGCTGCCTCCATTAGCTGCAATAATTTCTGAAAATTTGCCAGGGCCATATTTTTGAGTCCCTTTAAACATCATGTGTTCTAGGGCATGGGAGATTCCAGTGACTCCATCATGTTCGTAACTAGAACCTACTTTATACCAGACTTGGCTGATTACAATTGGTGCTCGGTGGTCTTCTTTGACAATTACTTTAAGTCCATTGGCAAGGATTTGTTCATGGACTTTAGAGTCAGCTAGTATAGGCGACAAAAGGCTTAATAATATGGTTGCTATAATAAAAATTTTCGGCATCTGTATTCCTATATATAATACTGTTATATAATCTATTGCATTTCTATAATCTTAATATATCTTTTAAAGATATATCTTTAAAGGCTTTGAAGAAATATAACCAGCTATAATAATATTTGATCTATTCAATATTTGTCAATAGATAATTTTAGATAATTTTAGATAATTTTTGTATTTCGTTGAACTATTTTAGTGATACTTCGTAAGATGAGCCAGGTATAGTGGGCAAACGGCGTATCGTTTGCCCAAGCAATCCAAACAACAAGAACAAACTTATTTGACAATTTGGCGTGGGCCTTACCACCTATCAGTTTACATGTAGGATGGGTAGAGCCAAAGCGAAACCCATCATTTTAAGCTAATGATATTGATGCGCTTCGTACCTCAGCGCATCCTATATATAAAATTGATAGGTGGCAAGGGCGTGGGCATGATGAGTCTGTGCTCACCATACCTGGATAAATTATCATAGCACCATATTGCAATATTAAAAATTTATCTTGAGAAATTAAATTTATGAACACATTCAAACAATTGTTGCCATTACATCTTATCTTAATGGATGTTGTAGGATCATTTATAACAGTCGTTGGCATAATAGAATTTTTTGAAATTGGGGAGCTAATCCCCGAAAATCTACGTTTTGAAAACGATGCAATTATTTTTATTGTATTGGGAATTAGTTTTACGGCTCCATTAATTATTCATATCATTAAGCAGGTTCTACTCAAAAGACGGCTCCCTAAATAGCATCGTAGCTTACCACCTATCAGTTTACATGTAGGATGGATAGAGCCAAAGCGAAACCCATCATTTTAAGATGCGCTTCGTACCTCAGCGCATCCTATATATAAAATTGATAGGTGGCAAGCATCGTAGGTTAGGTTGATGGACTCATCGTCAACCCAACATGTTAAAAAATGTTTCTTGCCACCTATCAATTTAAAATATTATATTGTAAAACATAAATTTTTAAATTACTCTGTTTTAGCTACCAAAAATTCTTAGAGTATAACTATGGGAACAGTAAAAAGACTAGCTGCAGAAGTATCCGAAGGATTAAAAGGAATCTTGCCAAATCTACGCAAAACAGTCGTTAGCAAGCTTGCTCTAGTTGTAGGGGCCATGATTGACGAACAAACTCCTAATACATCAGAACTGGCTAATGTACTGCCACTAGATACAAAACGGCAAGATATGCGCGAACAATGGTTACGGAGATTGCTCAAAAACAAGCTGCTAGATTGCAAACTTATCATGGAACCATTCGCCCGTAACGAATTGGAAAAAGCAGCAAACAACGGCCAAGTGATTTTGTTGTCTATGGATCAAACCGATCTTGGTGATCGAATGGCTGTCATAGTAATTAGTGTACGAATAGGCGATCGCGCCTTACCTCTAATATGGTTAGCTGAAGAAGGTTCTGCCAACATTAGCTTCGAAGGACAACAAAAAATTTTAGAGCAAGTACTATCATGGTTACCAGTAAATGCTACAGTAATGTTGTTAGCAGATCGTTTTTACCCTTCGATAAAACTGATTAACTGGCTCAATACACATAGTTGGCAATACCGAATAAGATTGAAAAGCAATTTAACTGTCGTATTAAATAATGGCGAAAAAACAACCACAGGCGTATTAGCTGAAGGAGTTACAGAACGTTGTTTATCTAACATTCTACTGTTTGCGCAAGGCGTTTCCACAAACATAGGAATATGGCATGAAACTGGTCATAAACAACCATGGATTATTGCTATGGATTGCCCGCCAACTTTAGCCAAGGTCAAAGACTATAGCGCACGGTGGAGCATTGAACCAATGTTTTCAGATTTTAAGGGACGCGGTTTCGAGCTTGAAGACTCAAAATTGCAACATGCTGATCGTTTAGAAAGACTCATACTTATAATGACGTTAGCCATGTATTGGTGTGTTAATGCCGGTATAGATGATGCTTTAAAGAATCCGACACCAATTTAAATCAAAGTTCAACAAGCAACCGATATTAATGATTGGAGTTTTAAAAAGTTATATCGCAGCTCATTATCATTTTTTACTCGAGGATTGCGTCGTTTAAAGAGGTGTTTACAAATGATTTCGCTTCTGCCAAAATTTCGGGAAGTTATGAATTTATAAAAGCTAAACATATTGCATATAATTGATTTATTGCAATAAAATATCTTTTGTTAAAGGATTTTTGAGATCAAAACCAACCTGTTTTTTAGGGTTGACGGGTAACTATTGTCAATAAGGTAACTTTTTAAAAACTTATTGATTATTCATAACATCAAATCATACTGTCTTCATTTAATGAACAATATTTTCATTCAATCTGTCTTCAATCTTGTCAATATATTTGTTTTATTACTCTTTAAATATAACATTACCTATGTTTTATTTAATATATTAGAATATTGAGTTATTTTAAATTGATAGGTGGTAAGCCAATTTTATAAGCTATTGGCTTTAAATAGTTAAGAATTTTAAATTAAGGCTTGACAGGTTCAGATTACCTACTAAAATATCTTAATTATGCTTATATCAAATCCGAAAAACCAGCATCCATCCTCTATTTGTTGCCTGCATCCCTATAATTTAAGTATGGCTATTATTGAAGTAAAAACATGAACCTTTCTATTATAACGATTAATGATATTGTCATCCGTAAGGATCAAAAGGGACGTTATTGTCTTAACGACTTGCATAAGGCTAGTGGTGGAGAAAAGCGACATCGCCCCCAATACTGGCTTGAATTAAAAAAGACTCAAGAACTTATCCAGGCTTTAATAGAAGAGGATACCAAAGCCGGAATTCCAGCTTCGGAACAAGTGCAACCAGTTACAACTATCCGTGGTGGCTCTAATAGAGGTACTTATGGTGTCGAAGATCTAATCCACAACTATACAATGTGGATCAATCCTAGGTTTAAAGTGAGGGTAAATTATGCCTTGAAAGAAAGAAATAAGCAAGGACAGGAGGCGTTTGGCAATTATCATACTATGGATAATTACCATAATAATTACAAGGATATTTACAATGACAGTTATAACATTCTCAATCAACAAGAACTCCCAAGTTCGTGTCCCAGATATGCCCAAGAACAACATTCATGTTTTCAAGGGACAAAAGAATTTCAGTCAGAATTACTCTTAAAACTTAAAGACATCGCAACAGCAATACGGGAGCTAACCGAATCTATAAAAAATAACCAACAACAACCACAGCCAGAGTATAACACACAAATAGATCCCAAAACCTTACAATTTCTCAATGCCTGGTGGGATTGTTTTGGCAATCAGGAAATTACTGCCAATGACTTGCAGCAGATGATTAATAATGGTCAATGTGAGGCATTAACCCAAGCGGCCAATCATCTGTTTGGAGATACCAATATTACTAACAGCAAGTTACAAGATGCTTTACAAGAGTTTCATATCATCAATATAGGCAAAGATAGAAATGGAGTGATGTAGATGGAACGGATTCAAATATAGCTTGATAAGCCAATGGACCTGGCTAAAAATAATCTTCCAATTTTACCGCAACTTCTCAATAAAGCTTTGTATCAAATATAATGTACTCAGGTACGAAGCACATCCTATAATTGCCTCAACACCAGATGCCATAAATTATTGAGAAGTTACAAATAAATCTATTAAAACTATGCGGTCAGCAATATTTGTGTTGCCGTTTTTTTTTGTTTTCGTAAAGTGTTATCCATAAAATTGGCTGATGTTTATATACCAACAGAAAGCGGTAGAATCAGCCACAATTTTCTTGCTATTAGAGGTTTTAAGGATTAATGTCAATCATTTTGAGATTAGTAATAATTTGAGTCAATATTTGCTGTGCTGTTTGGTAATCAAAACGTTCTATATATTTAAGCATCTGTTCTGTAATTTCGGCCTGATTGAGTCTATTTAGAGATATGGCCAATTTAGAAGCCATTTCTCTAGCACTAGGATCAAGGGTCTTTAATAGCTTATCAAGTTGCTGTAAATTTTTTTCTAACGTTTCTTTACTTATAATCTCAGTTTTGATTTTAGAATCAGATGGGGGATTATAATCAGGACTTATTGGCCACTTTGCTGATGCTTGAGAAATGTTTGTTAATAGACCAGTAAGTAATTTTTCTAATTTTTCCATTCCATCTATAGTATTATCAGTATTTATAGTATTATCAGTATTTATAGTATTATCAATAGATAGAAGTTGTTCAGTATAGTTAGTTGTCTTAAGTTTTGTTTCAATACTAGCAGCACATTCACCCACCTGTATAGCACCAATATTACGCGATAATCCTTTTAGAGTATGGACATAACGAATAGCGGTTTCGATATTTTTTTCTTGTAAAGCGGTTTTTATGCGTTCTATAGCATCGGATTGGGATTTATAGAAACCTTGGATCATTTTGTGCAATAACTGCATATTGCCGCCCATCCTGGTTACAGCATCCTGTACATTTAAACCTGCGATTTCTAGTAAACTGTCTTTATTAGTTGTTATATTTGTTGTTATAATATTAGTCTGCGGTGATAGTTCAGATATAGATATATCTTTATCTTTATCTTTATCTTTATCTTTAGCTTTATCTTTAGCTTTATCTTTATCTTTAGCTATAGCTATAGCTATAGGCTGATGTTGAGTGGTTATTATTTTGGGCTTGACCCAATGATCTAATGTTGCAAAAAGATGTTTAATATCAATAGGTTTAGCAATATGCTCGTTCATACCATATGCTAGACATTTTTCTCGGTCTCCAATCATATTGTCGGCAGTCATGGCCAAGATTGGCAAATTGGCAAACTGAGGATATTGCCGTATCCGTTGGGTCGCTTCAAAACCATCCATAACTGGCATTTGGCAATCCATCAATACACAGTCGTACTTATTATGTAACACTTTTTCTAACGCTTCAGCACCATTATGGGCTATATCGACTTGGATCTTGACACCATGTAATAATTCTAAAACTAATTCTTGATTTAGGTTGTTATCTTCAACTAAAAGTATATGAGTCCCCTGGAGTTTACTAAAGTCTACTTTTTGGGACTTTGCAGTATTGGGATTGGTGAGTGGTATTGATAAACATGGTTCGTTTAGTTGAGTGTCAAATTTAGCAGTAAAATAGAAAGTACTTCCTATTCCAAGCTGGCTGTCTACACCGATCTCACCATTCATCATCTCCACTAAATGTTTAGATATTTTTAATCCTAAACCGCTGCCCCCATATTTGCGGGTAGTGGATGTGTCAGCTTGGGAAAAAGCATGGAATAGATTTTTGCATTGGTCTTCACTTAAGCCAATCCCATTATCAGTCACTGCAAAATGCAAATGTATGAGACCATCTGGTGTACTAGGAAGCGCACGTACTTGCACATAAATTGTTCCAATCTCTGTAAACTTAATGGAATTGTTTACGAGATTAATTAAGACTTGTTGTAAACGTAATGGGTCACCTATTAGAGAGGTTGGAATCGCATCGGCCATCTCAACTACTAGTTTTAGTTTTTTGTCTTTAATTTTAGGGAATGAGATATCTTCTACCTCATTGATGACTGTATCAAGACAAAATGGGATGCGTTCAAAACGCATCTTGCCTGCCTCTATCTTGGATAGATCTAATATATCATTGATTATGCCTAATAAATTGTTTGCAGCGACCCTAATTTTTTCGATATAATTACGCTGTTGGGGACTTAAATCGGTCTGCAACGCTAAATATGTCATACCAATGATGCCATTCATGGGAGTACGAATTTCGTGGCTCATGTTGGCTAGGAATTCGCTTTTAGAGCGATTTGCCATATCAGCCATTTTTTTTGCTTCGGACATTTTTTTTGCGGCTTCGAGACGATTCGTGACATCTCTTAATGAGCTTATTATTAATAATCCATCTTCAGTTTCTATAGGGCTTATGTTGATCTCAACGGGGATAATAGAGCCAGATTTGGTACAAGCCTGCAATGTTCTATTTGGTGTTATGCGCTGGGGATGTTTAGCTATATGTTCGTTACGAAGATGTACATGATGATTGCGTAGTGCATCAGGCAAGAGCATTTCTACTGGTTGCCCTATCATTTCCTGACGCTGGTAACCAAACATACTTTCGGCTTGCTTATTGATCATGGTAATAATTCCTGAAACATCTGACACCACCATAGGATCTGGTGCAGACTCAAGTAGAGCGCGAAATTGTTTTTCTTGCCGCAACACCCGCTCTTCAGCATTTTTGCGTTCCGTTATATCTTGAGCCGTGCCTACCATACGTAATGGTTTGCCATCCTTGCATCTAGCTACTGCAACGCCTTTCGATAAGGCCCAGATCATTTGGCCATCTGGTTTAAATGCCCGATACTCAATTTCGTAGGTATTAATCTTGCCAGCTTGATATTGGTGGCCAATTTCCAGTACTTGCTCTAAATCTTGGGGATGAATCATATTTAGCCACCAATCACGATGAGTTTGGAATGCTGGTGGATAACCAACAATCTCAGCAGATGGTGGATAGCCAAACGTTTTGGTATAGCGCATGTCTACTAGAGTAACACCCGTTTTTAGGTCTACTTCCCAAAATCCTAGTTTGCTACCTTCCAACGCCAGTCTCAGGCGTTCTTCATCATGTTTATGTTTAGTGATGTCAGTAATAGTAACCCTAATTTCTGTAGAATTACTTGGTTCCATAATGCGTAGTAATTCTAATCGCACGTAGCAATATTCATTTTTATTACGTTTTAAAGCCAATGCACAGCTAAGTTTTATAACATGTTTAGAGATTAAGGCAAATTGTTGGTGCCAAAAATTTTGGTATTGCAAGTCAATTATGGAATTAAATGATCTACCAATTAGTTGTTCACGTTTAATATTTAGCAAGGAGGCTCCAGCTAAATTAACTTGGGTAATGATGCCTACAGTATCCAGAGTTAAGTAACCTACTGGAGCAAATTCGTAAAGATTTAGGTAGCGATTGTATGATGCTTGTAGTTTTGCGTTTGTTTGTCGTAAAGCTTCATTTTGTGCTTTTAGATCTGTATAACAAGTTGGTGGTGAATTATGGGAGATTGATAGATAATTTAGTTCTGGTATGAAATTGGGTTCTTGATCAAATTTCATAGTTGGTGCCTATCCTGTGTGTCTTTTGGATGTAATAACCTTTACTAAGTCTAAAGGTTCTTAAACTTAAACTAAAACTAAATATTCAAGATAAGGATTAAGCAGAACTAATCAATTGTTTTAATCCATATTCTCACACTGCTAATTTTTAGGCCGCTTATTGTTTTCTAAATGTTCCTTTACATGAGCTAACACCACAGGTGCTGAGATTGGTTTCGAGATATAATCCACTGCTCCTAGTAATAGCCCATATCTTTCATCTTCGGCATCATCCATCGATGTCAAAAATATTACAGGAATGTGGCCTGTTGCATCATTTTCTTGTAAAAAATCCATTACATCATAACCAGATAAACCTGGCATTAGAATATCCAGCAAAATAAGATCAGGGTTAATATGACCTTGTTTTAGAGCATCAATAGCCACTTGGCCATTATTAGCTACATTGATTTTATAGGAATCCTTAAGTATCTCTGATAATAATAATAGGTTTTCTGGATCATCATCGATGATTAAAATTGTGGCTTGTGGTGTATGGTTTTTAGTTACTTCATTTAAAAAAACATTGTTAATAGTCATATTGGAAGACTTGCTCTATATATAGTGTTTAGAATATAAAAGTATCAATGAAGCCAGGTAGGGTAGGACACAGCCTTATCGTGCCCACGCAGAATCATAAATTTATCATCTTTGTTTTTTTGCGTGGGCAAACGGATACGGACGTTTGCCCACCCTACCAACTAAGTTAATACTAAATTATCCCGATGAATTAACTCTTTTTGATTCAGATACCCTAATATAGGACGAATATTCATCGTTGGTTGTCCCATAATACGAATCGTATCTCGTGAATTATAATTAATGAGACCACGAGCTACCTCTTGGCCCTTGGAATCCAAACAGACTACAGCTTCACCACGTTGAAAACTTCCCTGAACATCCTTAACTCCGACAGCTAACAAACTACTCCCCATTTTCTGTAAACACTGCACGGCTCCTGCGTCTATAACTATACGGCCTTTGGGCTGTAAATGTCCAGCTAACCAACATTTGCGTGCAGTTTGTGGCCCTTGAATGGGGCTTAATAAGGTTCCTATATCCTCGCCATTATAAATACGAGTCAGTATTTCATCTTTTTGGCCAGATGCTATTATGGTAGCAGTTCCAGAACGAGCTGCCAGACGTGCAGCTTGAACTTTAGTAATCATCCCACCACGTCCTAAACCAGAAGTACTCTCCCCTGCACAAACATCCAGTTGTGGATCATCAATGCTAGTGGCACTAATTAATTTAGCATTTGGATTTAGTTTAGGATCTTGTTCAAATAGCCCCTCTTGATCTGTTAATAAAATTAACAAATCAGCTTCAATCAAGTTAGCTACTAAGGCCGCTAAGGTATCATTATCTCCGAATCGCAATTCGTCAGTTGCCACTGTATCATTTTCATTTACAATGGGTACAACCCCAAGCTTTAATATAGTTTTTAGGGTACTGCGGGCATTAAGATAGCGTATTCTCTTAGTAAGATCATCCTGGGTTACAAGGATCTGTGCGGTATGGATGTCATGCTTTTGAAAACAGGCTTCATAAGCGTGAATTAGGCCCATTTGCCCAATTGCGGCTACTGCTTGTAATTTATGCAAGGTATCAGGGCGAGTCGTCCAGCCCATACGACTCATACCTTCTGCAACTGCTCCAGATGATACTACGATTAATTCTCTTCCTGACTGGATGATTTTGGCCATCTGATCTATCCAACATGCAACAGTGGCTTGTTGTAGACCTGAGCCATTTTCAGTTAATAGAGAACTACCTATTTTAATGACCCAACGCTGCGTTTGAGCAATTTGTGAGCGTTCTAATGCAAAATTTTCCATCTTTAACTCAATAGTTTTATTTTATAAGTTCCATGTTTTGTGTAAACACTAATGGAAACACCAGATAGGTCTACAAGTTGTGGGAGCTTTATAAATCTTATGACGCAGAGCGTCGAGGATGTATTCCCCGCAGAGCGTGGGAACGATAATTTATGGTTTCCAAAACTTGTAAGACGTATCCAAAACACTAAATTAAGTAGGTGACAAAAAATTTCTTAACATTTTGTAACTCAGTATTTTGAAGAAATCAAAATGTTAAAATACTTAATAGTTACCTATAATTAGCTATGGTTACCTATTTAAATATTATTTAATATTATATAGATAATTTAGTTAAATATAGGTTCAATATTAAGCTATTTCAATAACTGGACTATCAGAAGCCTTCCTTGACCTAACTTTTAGGACAATACTGTATGCAGGTTCTGTATGATGAAAATGGTAATGATGGCATTGCCAATCTCAAGCCTGTAATTAACGCCACATTTAGATAATGTATAACATTATAAATTATATTTATGAATTTTTTCTAAAGTCCAATACAAATAAAAATGTAAATTTTATAACCAAGCGTACTATACAATCCATTAATTATATAGTATAAGTAAAGTTTACCTTATAATTATACAGATTACACCTGTATTTACAAATCTAAATTATATAAAGAATTTTTAGGAGCTCATGCTAAAACTCACTAACATCTTTAAAACTTACGGGACACATAAGGTTCTAAATTCTATTGAACTTTCCATCCCGCCCCAAAAAACTACCATTTTATTAGGCCCTAGCGGTTCCGGTAAATCAACACTACTACGTATTATCAATGGTCTAATACAGCCTGATCCAGGCGGCAGTGTCACCTTTGAAGATACTCCCATCACCAAAGAAAATGCCATGACCATGCGGCATACGATGGGATATGTAATTCAAGAAGGTGGACTTTTTCCACATCTTACTACCAGACAAAACGCCACATTGATGGCACGGTATCTAGGTTGGGATACAGTACGTGTCGAAAAGAGAGTTGCTGAACTAGCCGAATTAGTGCAATTACCAGCGGATATGCTAGATCGTTTTCCAACTCAACTATCTGGCGGCCAACGACAACGTATTAGTCTCATGCGAGCTTTGATGTTGGATCCACATTTATTATTATTAGATGAGCCATTGGGAGCGTTAGATCCTATGATCCGCTCCACTCTCCAAGAAGATTTGAAGACCATCTTCAAACAGTTAGGTAAGACGGTAATTATCGTAACCCATGATATTGGAGAGGCAGGCTTTTTAGGCGATAACATTGTGCTGTTGAATACCAATGGCAGAATTGTCCAGCAAGGTAGTTTAGAGGAATTAGTGCATAAACCAGCCGATCCATTTGTTACCGAATTTATTAATGCCCAACGTATTCCTTTAGAATTGGCGGCCTAGTATAAATTATCTTAAAGTTATATCACAATGAAACAGATATTATTACTCATTAGCTTATTACTTGGGCTAATTTCTTCATTTGCATACGCCGACACCCCAATAGTAAAAATTGGCTCCAAGAATCTCACTGAAAACGTAATTCTAAGCGAGATGGTTGTACTATTAGCTAAACATCACAATAAGGGTGCCAAGCATTGGCGGGAATTAGGCGGAACCGCTGTAGTCTGGAGATCTCTATTACGTGGTGATATTGATATTTATCCAGAATATACTGGTACCATACTAAAAGAGACCTTACTCGATAAAAATTTAAAATCTTTCGAGCAGCTACGCGAGTTTCTAAAGACGATTGGCTTAGAACTCACTAAACCTTTAGGTTTTAATAATACCTTTGCGTTAGGAATGAAACGGACTTTAGCTAAAAAACATGGCATTAATAGCATCTCTGATCTAAGACAACATGCTAACCTTAGATTCGGATTTAGCAATAATTTTATGGCCCGCAACGATGGTTGGAAAGGTCTACGGATTAAATACCGCTTACCACAACAGAATGTACGCGGCTTAAGCCATGAACTTACCTATCAGGGCATAGAAAACGATGCACTTGATGTTACCGATACTTTTTCGACTGATGCCGAAATCGCTCATTACGGTTTACGGGTTTTAAAAGACGATTTAGAGTTCTTTCCACGTTATGAGGCATTCTTTATCTATCGTGCTGATTTAAAGCAAAAAGCCCCCAATGTAGTAGCGGAATTACATAAACTAGAGGGACAAATCTCCGATCCGGAAATGATTCGCATGAATATGCAAGCAAAGATAAATAAGGTAGGTGAGACGCAGATTGCAGCGAATTTTTTAGCGGAAAAACTCAATATCTATGCGGCTGTAGTTGAAAAATCCTTATTGTCTAGCTTATACACGCTTACCTTAGAACATTTACTATTAGTCAGTATTTCCCTATTTGCAGCGATCCTCATTGCCATTCCATTAGGTATCGTAGCCTATAAATATACTCAGGTAGGCCAGATTATTTTAGGTGTTGTTGGGCTTATCCAAACCATTCCCTCACTGGCCATTTTAGTCTTTATGATCCCCATTCTTGGCATTGGCAATGCACCCGCTATCGCCGCTCTATTCCTATATAGCCTCCTACCTATAGTGCGTAATACCTATACTGGTCTGCACGAAATTGCTCCTGGGCTTAAAGAATCAGCAGAAGCATTAGGCTTAGATCCATTTGCAAAGATGCAGCTTATCGAATTACCATTAGCTTCTCGCTCTATCTTAGCTGGCATAAAAACCTCAGCTATTATCAATGTTGGTACTGCCACATTGGGAGCATTGATTGGTGCTGGTGGTTATGGGCAACCAATCTTAACTGGCATCCGCTTGGATAATATGAGCATTATTCTCCAAGGAGCAATTCCGGCTGCGGTTTTGGCTTTATTAATACAATTTTTATTTGAACTATCAGAAAGAGTATTAGTGCCAAAAGGTTTACGAATTACTAGATAAAAAAGGCATCTTTCATTTTCTAGTTTACACTTTGAAGTATCGTTCCCACGCTCTGCGAGGGAATGGAGTTGGTGACGCTTCACGTCACAAAAATTTAAATTGTTCACTACTTTTTCGTCAAAGTGAAGGATGCCCTTTTAAAAGCTGTAACTAAAGCCACACAAAATAAATATACTTAATATCTTTTTGTCCAAAGTCCAATCGTTAAATGAAGAATGTCAATTATAGCACTAAATTTATGAATAACTTTTGGAAAAAAAATTTGCTTTTTACAAAAAATTATGGTGCAGTATCCAGTTATAATTTAGTTATAACATACCCCCAATCAATAATGAAAACTTTGAAATGTTACCCGTTACAAAGGGGATTAAGACGTTGAATGATGTTTTGCGAAGTTTTTGAGGTGTTATTTACGAAACTCTACACCCTTTTGGGATGGGAAGTGTTTTTTAGCTCACTTCCCTTACTAAATTAAATTAAGTGTTTGCACAGGATATTTAAAACAGGTAACTTCTCAATAACTTATGGCATCTAGTGCCAAAGAATTTATTTGCTATAAGTTATTGAGAAGTTACAATAAATCTACGTGTTTTTGAATATCTATAATTAATAATGCTAAAATCGATAACTTAACAAATTCTAAACCAATTTTTCAAAATACTTAAAACAAAATGGTTACGCACAAATTAATTAATTCGTTATACATTTACGGAGTGACACATGGCTTGGAATGAACCTGGAGGCGATGACAGAGATCCATGGACTGGCAAAAAAGGTGATCAAGGCGGACCACCTGATTTAGATGAAATCCTGCATAAATTGCAGGACAAACTTACAGGAGCATTTGGTGGTGATAAAAACACCAACAAAAACCATGAACGTCCACCAAATTCTGGCAACAGTGTAGCCAGCGTCCTAATAATTGCCATATTAATTATAGTATGGTTAGCCAGTGGTATCTATATTGTAGAACCAGCTGAACGCGGCGTAGTGACACGGTTTGGAGCTTATAGCTACGTAACGCAACCAGGGCCACATTGGCACCTACCATACCCAATTGAAAGTGTACGTAAAGTAAATGTTGACCAGATTAGTTCAACACCCCACAAAGCACAAATGTTGACTCGAGACGAAAATATCGTCGATATTGAACTTACTGTACAATCACGCATTCAAGATCCAGTTGCATACTTATTTCAAGATAAAAAGCCTAAAAAGACCCTCAAAGATGCCACAGAAACTATAATAAGGGAAACTATAGGCAAAAATAAGCTCTACTATATCCTAACTGAGGGGCGTAGTGCGGTGACTGATAGAATCCGCCAAGGCACTCAGGCTCTCATAGATACCCAATATAAGATAGGTTTGCTCATAACTAGCGTAAACATGCAGCCTGCCAAACCACCGGAACAAGTCAAATCCGCCTTTGACGATGCCATAAAAGCTCGTGAAGATAAAGAACGTTCCGAAAACAAAGCTCGTGGCTATGCCAATGGCATCGTACCAGTGGCCCGTGGTAACGCATCCAGAGTAGTAGCAGATGCTAAAGCCTACAAACAACGAGTCATTGCCGAAGCTGAAGGCGATACTTCGCGCTTTTTAGCAATTTTAGATGAATACAAAAAAGCCCCAGAAGTAACTCGTCGGCGTATGTATTTAGACACCATGCAAATAGTCTTAGCTAAAAATCCTAAATTGATTATTGATACCAAAAATAGTAATAACCTCATGTATCTACCTTTAGAAAATTTCCATAAAGAGCCACCTCCAATAATCCCGCAGCAAGTAGTACCTACAGAAGAGACTGAAGTTCCTATAGACACTCCTAAAAAACCAACCCTAATGCGTGATACCAGTCGTGCTAGGACGGTGCGCCCATGAATTCGACATACGGATTTACATACATAAGCATCCTACTTATTGTATCATTAATCTATTTTGCTACTTTCATAGTCCATGAAAGCGAACTGGCTTTAAGACTACGTCTAGGAGAAATCATTCCAGCCGAAGACAAGCCAGGTTTGCACATAATGATACCCATAATCGACTCAGTTATTAGATTTGATAAACGCATCCAAACCTTAGATTCTAATCCAGAACGCTTTCTGACTAAGGAAAAGAAGGATGTAATCGTAGACTTTTATGCCAAGTGGCGCATCAACAACGCCGCTCAATATTATAGATCTACAGGTGGCAATATAGCGATGACTGAAAGATTGTTAATAGAGCGTATCAATACCAGCTTACGTGATGAATTTGGTAACCGCACCATTAAACAAGTAGTCTCTGGAGAGCGTAAGCAAATTATGGATTTAATGACTAAAGAGATGAGTCGTAAGGGTAAAGAAATTGGCGTAGAGATTGTAGATATTAGGGTTAAACGGATCGATCTGCCACCAGAAGTTAGTGAATCTGTATACGAACGTATGCGGGCTGAACGTGAGCGTGTTGCTCGAGAGCTAAGAGGCGAAGGTTCCGAAAAAGCAGAAGGTATTAGGGCTGATGCAGATCGGGATCGCACGGTAATTTTAGCTAATGCCTATAAAGAATCGCAACAATTGCGTGGTGAAGGCGATGCCAAAGCTGCCAGTATTTATGCCAAAGCCTATCAACAAGATCCTGAATTTTATAGCTTTTATCGTAGTATACAGGCATATCGCGCCGCTTTCCAAGGTACCAAGAATACCTTAGTCTTGCAACCTGATTCAGAATTTTTTCAGTTTTTTAAAGGCTATAAAGGTCATCAAACACAGCAGTAAAGATTGGTTATGGCCCAAAGGTTAGTGATATTTAGACTTATATACTTGAATTATATAGTAGTTTTTGTCTTTAAATCACTAACACTTGAACCACTACCGTAGAAAAATGACACATACCAATGATTTTGATGCTGCACAACACTTTGGCGACAAACATGCCAGTATTTACGACGAAAAAATACGCAAGGTTATTTGTGGTTACGATGTAATGCATGATCTTGCATACTACCTACTCAAAGCCAACCTATCTAAAAACGCTAGAGTACTTGTGGTAGGTGTTGGGACTGGTCATGAGGCTGTAATGTATGCTAAAAATCAAGAAAGATGGTATATTGTGGGTGTTGATCCAACGCCAGAAATGATAGTAAGTTCTAACAACAAAATTCTCCAATTTGGATTAGCTGACAAAATCAAAGTAATTGAGGGCAGAATTGAAGATTTAACAGAAAATAATTTTGATGCTGCAACTTCAATTTTGGTAATGCAATTTCTAAAAGATAATGGAGCTAAAGAAAGCTATCTACACCATATTGCAGCAAAATTAAACCCAGGTGCCAAAATTATTATCGTTGATCTTGAAGGTGCGAAAGGTTCAAAAAAATTCAATATATTATTGTCAGCATGGAAAACCCACCAATACAACACAAGAGATGATAATGAGCAAATAGATAAAGACTTTGAGCATATAGACACAGATTTACAATTTATATCAGAGGCAAGAATTGTCGAGTTGTTGCAGCTTACAGGCTTTACAAATATTTGCAAATTTTACCAATCGTACTTGTTTGGTGGTTATATTGCCGAAAAAGCATAAGGCAAAACTTGTGTATACCTTGATACCAAATAGGAGGGATGGCTGGATACGCTAAAGCTTCTCCCGCCCTACGGCACTAAATTATTATGGTGTGCAATGTACACCCTACGATTTCAAAATTTAATTATTATTTAAAGTGTATAATCTATGTGGAAAGACTTTCTAGTAGCCGTATGTTTAATGATGGTTTTGGAAGGTATCTGGCCTTTTTTAGATCCTGCCAGTATGCGTCGTGCCTTACTTAATATCACCGAACAAGAAGATCAAGTATTACGAATTATGGGATTTATCAGTATGCTTGCAGGTGTGGTACTACTTCATATTATTAACTAAAATTCTGCTTGACAAGTTTATTTTTACGAGGTATAATTAAATTTACGCTGTGACCATAAATTAGGAGAGGTGGCTGAGTGGTCTAAAGCGGCGGTCTTGAAAACCGTAGAAGGTAACACTTCCGTGGGTTCGAATCCCACTCTCTCCGCCAAATTCTAACAACACAATATATGGAACATACACAAACACTGGAAGTCATTAGGCGTGGTGCCGAAGAAATTCTCACCGAAGCTGCCCTAATTAATAAACTAGAACGTAACACCTCCTTACGTATCAAAGCAGGTTTTGATCCCACCGCTGCTGACCTCCATCTTGGACACACCGTTTTAATAAACAAATTACGCCAATTCCAAGAATTAGGGCACCAAATATTATTTTTGATTGGTGATTTTACTGGGATGATCGGCGATCCTACTGGTAAAAATATTACCCGCCAACCCCTTACTTCAGAAGAAGTACTTAACAATGCCCGCACTTACGAATCCCAAGTATTCAAAATTCTAGATCCAGAAAAAACCTCTATAGTCTTTAATTCCCAATGGATGAAGTCGTTAGGAGCCGCAGGATTAATAGAACTAGCAGCTAAGCATACTGTAGCCAGAATGCTAGAACGGGATGACTTTCATAAACGCTATACCACAGGCCAACCTATTGCTATTCATGAATTTTTATATCCTCTAATCCAAGGATATGACTCAGTAGCACTAAAAGCAGATATCGAATTAGGTGGGACTGATCAAAAATTTAATTTGCTAGTTGGTAGACAGCTTCAAGAAATTTATGGCCAAGAACCACAGGTAGTTATTACTTTGCCATTACTAGAAGGGCTGGATGGTACACAAAAAATGTCTAAATCTCTAGGAAATTATATTGGCATTACCGACCAACCAGCAGACATGTATGGCAAACTTATGTCAATTTCAGACACCTTAATGTGGCGTTATTATGAATTATTAAGTACTTGTAGTCTTAATGATATCGGAAAACTACGCTTTCAAGTTACTGAAGGTAAAAATCCTCGAGATATAAAAATGGACTTAGCGCGGGAACTAGTAACTAGATTTCATAGCCCAACTGCTGCAATACAAGCTGCTGAGACTTTTATAGTTCAGTTTCGTCAGGGCAAAATGCCTGAAGAAATACCAGAATTGACTCTAATAGCACATAATGCCACAGGTTTACCAATTGGTAACTTATTGAAAGATGCTAATTTAGTGGCAAGTACTTCAGAAGCTTTACGTATGATTACACAGAAAGCGGTACGTATTGATGGGGAGCAAATTACCGATAAAAAACTTATCATACCAATTCAAACTACGCATGTATATCAAGTAGGAAAACGTAGGTTTGCTAAAGTTTCCGTCGTTTCTGGGTAATATTCATTGTAGGGTACGCAGGCCATTGGCCATCAGACGATAAAACTAAGGTTCTGACAGCAGCTATGTGTCCGATATCAGGGCAATGTTTTTGTTGCCATTGGTGCTGAGCAGGCAATAA
>LFCU01000156.1 GCA_001044195.1 Candidatus Achromatium palustre | reverse complement strand
TTGCACAACTCAGCTCTAAATGCTGATCGTGTGGAATTGTCTCGTAAAGATATGGGGGCTTTACTTGATCGGGTTGCTGCTGTACCCTAAATGGCCAAAGTCGAGTTGGTAGTCATTCAATTTATTTAGGATAGTAAAAAAAACCAGATAATCTATTCTATAGATTGATATACTATCATTAAATTTTATTGTAGCATTGATAAATTTAAATAGTCAAGTTATATTTTGCTGAACTGAATTTTAAATAAGCGAACCTTACGTTATAAGTATTGATAGTACACACTTATTATACTCTTCTTGGCCATAAGCTCACCACCTATCACTTTATTTAAAACACTAGTTTTTCTTATACCGTAGATCAATGGCTTACGATACAACTGATAGGTGGTGAGGGCCATAAGTTACTTTTATTCATAATTTTATATAGGATTATCAATATATTTATATGCTCACAGAAAGCGGTAGAATCAGGAATAATAATCAAGACTAGGAGTTTTTATATGTGTGGAATATGCGGTGAAATACGCTTTGATAATTCACCTCCTACTATTACAGCTCTTGCAACCATGAATGCTATACAGGCATCACGCGGTCCCGATGCTACTGGAATCCTGGCTTTTAATCATTTTGCGATAGGACATCGTCGCTTAAAGATTATTGATCTGTCTGAACATGCGCAACAACCTATGGTTGATAATACCTTGGGTTTAGGGGTAGTATTTAATGGTTGCATCTATAATTATCAAGAACTAAAGACACAACTTCAGCAACATGGCTACCAATTTTTTTCAACCAGTGATACTGAAGTAATCCTAAAAGCCTATCATCACTGGGGATCAGATTGTGTAAAGCATTTTAATGGCATGTTTGCTTTTGCATTGTGGGAGAGGGATAGTGGACGTTTAATATTAGCACGAGATCGTTTAGGTATTAAGCCGCTATATTTGGCAGAACTTCCTAATGGCCTGAGATTTGCGTCTACATTGCCAGCCTTAGTAGCAGCAGGTAATATAGATAATACAATAGATACTGGGATAGATCCTATCGCTCTACACTACTATATGAACTTTCATGCCGTAGTCCCAGCACCTTACACCATTCTAAAAGGGATACGCAAACTCCCGCCTGCTACAATACGCATTATTGAACCGAATGGCCACAGTACCGAACACCAATATTGGGAACTAACCTTTGGATGTTCCAAAACAGAAGCCACTTGGAGCTATCAAGATTGGCAAGAACGAACCCTAGAAACCCTACGTCTTGCAGTCAAACGCCGTCTTGTCGCCGATGTCTCAGTCGGAGTTTTACTCTCAGGTGGTGTAGATTCTAGCCTCATTGTAGGATTATTAGCAGAGGCAGGACAGCATGGGCTAAATACTTTTTCCGTAGGCTTTGAAGCTGCTCAAGGTGAACTAGGAGATGAATTTGCATACTCAGACCTTATTGCCAAACATTTTGCTACTGAACACCATAAGATCTTTGTAGATTCTAAACGATTATTACCCGCCTTAGCGCAATGTGTAGATGCCATGAGTGAACCTATGGTCAGTCATGATGTGATAGGTTTTTACTTACTTTCCCAAGAAGTGGCACGGTATGTCAAGGTAGTGCAAAGTGGCCAAGGGGCTGATGAAGTATTTGCAGGTTATCACTGGTATCCACCTCTGCTAGATACTACCGATCCAGTAGCAACTTACGCCAAAGTATTCTGTGATCGCGACCATGCTGAATTTAGCCAAGCTATTCATCCTGAATTAGTAAGTGCTATTGATCACAGTCGTGACTTTATTGCCCAACACTTTGCTAAACCTGGTGCTGAACATGCGGTCGATAAAGCATTGCGCCTTGATACTACGATAATGCTAATAGATGACCCAGTCAAACGAGTCGACAATACCACTATGGCCCATGGCCTAGAAGCCCGAGTACCATTTCTGGATCACGAACTAATAGAACTGGCCGCTCGGATTCCAGCTCCATTTAAATTGGCAGCATCTGGTAAAGGCGTACTCAAAGAAGCAGCACGTCGTGTGATCCCTTCTACAGTTATTGATCGTCCTAAAGGTTATTTTCCAGTACCAGCACTTAAATATCTGCAAGGCGCATACCTAGATTTTGTGCATGATATCCTTGATAGTACCGAAGCACGGCAACGTTTATTATTTCAGCGTCCCTATATTGAAAAACTATATATAGGACCCAGTACTCACATTACCCCATTACAAGGCTCAAAACTATGGCAACTTGCAGTATTAGAATATTGGTTACAACGCCACCATATTCCTGCATAGGTAATCCCCATTATGAATAATAGAGAGCGACTTCGCCTACGTTTACAACGGCAACGCGCCCCTAGTGTCAATATTCAATCTTCCACTGTAGAGCCAGAAACCATTATAGAAAATACAGCAATTGATTGTGGCTGGGGGCATCTGATATTTGGACAAACTTTTACAGAGCCACAGCCTTTAGTAACTAGACTGTGTTCTGAACTACCGAATCGTCGTAATATCGCCTTCTATATCTTTGACCCTCATGTTTGTATTTCTTTGGCTCCACAAGAAGTATTCTTAGACCCTTCCCACACCTATAGATTATGGCTAGATCGCTATCAACAACCACGGCTTCGTCCCAAAGGCTTTACTATTCGCCTCCTTAATAGTTATCAGGACGCAGCAGCAGTTCATAATCTCTATATTCGTCGCCACATGGTACCACCTGATGTCGATTTTATTTGGCAGCATCGAGCTTCACGCTTATTGACCTTTATGTTAGCGGTTAATCCTAATACCAATGAAGTATTAGGCGCAACTATGGGGATAGATCACAAAACTGCCTTCAAAGATCCAGAACGGGGTAGCAGTTTGTGGGCTTTAACTGTAGAATCCCAAGCTGGAGTACCAGGGATTGGCCAGGCTTTAGTGCGACAGTTAGCTGAGTATTATCATGTCAGAGGTCGGACTTATCTAGATCTTTCTGTAATGCACGATAATGAACAAGCTATTAGCTTATATGAAAATTTAGGATTTGAAAGGGTGCCAGTATTTGCTCTAAAACATAAAAATCCCTATAACGAACCCCTGTTTATTGGTACTGATCCTAGCGAAAAGCTCAATCCTTATGCCCGAATTATTATTCGAGAAGCTCAAAAACGCGGTATCCTGGTAGAGATATTAGATATCGAAAAGGCCTATTTTGAATTAAGCTTTGGCGGACGCAGCATTTTATGTCGTGAATCACTTAGTGAACTTACCAATGCAGTAGCCATGAGTCGTTGTGATGATAAAACCATTACTCATAAAGTATTGAGTCAAGCAGGGCTTAGAGTCCCAGCCCAAATTAAAGTGACAAATATCAAACAAGCAACGCAATTTTTATCACAATATCAATCTATAGTAGTAAAACCAGCACGTGGTGAACAAGGGCTTGGAATCAGCGTGGATGTCCAAGATCAAAATACCTTGCAAACTGCAATTGGCAATGCCAAAAAATACTGTGAAACTGTAATACTTGAAGAATATATTAAGGGTAAAGATCTGCGTATTATAGTCATTGGCAATGAAGTAGTTGCAGCGGCAACGCGGTATCCAGCCGAAATTGTTGGGAATGGACGCGATACTATAAAAAAACTTATTAAAAAGCAAAGTCGTCGTAGGGCTACCGCTACGGATGGTGAAAGTAGCATCCCTATGGATCAGGAGACAGAACGCTGTATTCAAACCGCAGGTTTTACTTTGGATACAGTATTACCGGAGCATCAGCAATTAATGGTACGTAAAACTGCTAATTTGCATACTGGTGGTACTATTCATGATGTAACGGATAGATTACATCCCATATTACGCAAAGCTGCAATAGATGCAGCTCGAGCTTTGAATATACCAGTGACAGGGCTTGACTTTATTGTAACAGAAGTAGATGCTCCAGAATATGCTATTATTGAGGCTAATGAAAGACCTGGGCTTGCAAATCATGAGCCACAGCCTACAGCAGAACGTTTTATTGATTTATTATTTCCTCACACAGCATCACAGTCTTAAACATTATTAGAACTTTCTCTACAAATTTTCATAACAAATTGAATTTAATAGATCAACAATCTTAATTTTCTAATTAAAAAATCAAGTAGTTAGTAAATGACAATATAATGTCTAATATAAATTTAAATATAACCATACATCTGCTATGTATAAACCCGCTATTGATCAAACTTACGTTTTAAATACATTACTAACATTGCTACATATACCTAGTCCTAGTGGTTACACTGACCGAGCGGTAATGTTTGTATGTGAGCAGCTAGAACAAATGGACGTAAAATTTGAACTCACTAGACGTGGTGCAATTCGAGCTACGCTACCTGGTGAGCATAGTGGCGCAGAACGAGCTATTGTAGCCCATTTAGATACTTTAGGGGCGATGGTAAAAGCACTCAAACCCAACGGACGCTTGCAAATAGTACCAGTGGGACATTGGAATGCCAGATTTGCGGAAGGTGCTAGAGTAACCTTATTTGCAGATCTGGGTACGAAACGCGGTACCATCTTACCTCTCAAAGCATCAGGCCATACTTTTGCGGATGAAGTAGATTCCCAACCCTCTAACTGGGATAATTTAGAACTACGAATTGACGAACACTGCCATTCAATAGAGGACTTATTACAGCTTGGTATTCATGTAGGAGATTTTGTTGCGATAGACCCACAGCCTGAGATCTTAGGAAATGGCTTTATTGTATCACGACATTTGGATGATAAAGCAGGAGTAGCAGTCTTATTAGGGGCTATTAAAGCAGTGCTAGATGCTGATCTTAAGCTACCCATAAATTGTTATCCCTTATTCACTATTTCTGAAGAAGTAGGCTCTGGTGCTTCAGCAGTGCTACATGGCAATGTAGCCGAAATGTTAACTTTAGATAACGGTACGACTGCTCCTGGACAAAGTTCCAGTGAATATGGTGTTACCATCTGCATGGCTGATATGAGTGGCCCCTTTGATTATCATCTTACTCAAAAAATTTTACAAATTTGCAAGGAATTTGAAATCCTACATCAGCGCGATATTTTTCGCTATTATCGCTCTGATAGTGCTGCAGCGGTAGAGGCTGGCAATGATCTGCAAACTGCATTAGCTACTTTTGGAGTAGATTCTTCTCACGGTTGGGAACGAATTCACTGGGATGCCTTACGTTCTTTAGCGGAACTGGTAGCATTGTATATGCAATCTCCACCATAATTTTGATATTAGACATTATCCGAAACCCGTCATTCCTGCGAAAGCAGGAATCCACATGATTCCTGTTCTTACTGGATCCCTGTTTTCACAGGGATGACGGGATCCCGCCACTTCGTCATTCCTGCGAAAGCAGGAATCTATGCCTTAATAATTGCCTTATGTGAGTTAAGATGGGAGGAGGTTTCGGATAATGTCTATTAAATATTGGATCTAGCCAGATAGGGTGCGCCACTGCGTACCTTTTTAAGATTGGCACATCGAATTGTCTTAGAATTAATCCAATCTACATGAGCAGATTTAAAAAGGATTAAATTGTGGCTTACAGCGATTTTAATCTTGCCAAAGTCAAGCAGGATTTACATATCAGTTTAGTAGAAAATAATACATGCTTTGCTGATATTGCCGAACGGGATATCAGCGAATACTTAATTAATACCTTGCAAAGAAACGTACCACTGGCATTAGCAATTAATACTGAAAAGGCACGCTCGGAATTAATTGTAATCAATATACTATTGGAAGTAAGAGAACAACTCTCTAATCAAATAAGCCTATTCTCTGGAATAGACTTCAAGGTAGATCCAGAACAAGGCTTAAACGGTTATTGCGATTATATCTTAAGTAATTCAGTAGAACAGTTATATTTGGAAACTCCAGTGGTTGCTATTGTAGAAGCCAAGAATGAAAGCATTACTATGGGACTTGGTCAATGTATTGCTGAAATGTACGCAGCTCAACTGTATAATGCCCAGGCTGGAGCAAATGTACCCTGTACCTATGGAGCAGTTACCACTGGTAATGAATGGCGCTTCATAAAACTTCAAGGCCACATAGCTTATATTGACTATGTGTCTTACTATATTACAGAAATCAAAAAAATCATTGGGATATTGGTTAGCATGGCCAACGGCACTAAGATATGAAAAAACAAAATATAGGCTACCTTTCTGAACCAAATGCTCAACAAATAGAAGCGGCTGCTGATTTGCTGGATAGAGGAAAAGGAGAAATTACTCCATTACCAATTGATCGGATTCGTTTTAGACGTTCACGCAAGATATTTTTGGCCATTGATGAAGCTACTAAACAAGTGGTAGGGGTTGGGGCATTGAAGGATGATCCCAATGATGCTGTTGAGATAGGCTATCTAAGGGTTGAACCAGCCTACAGAGGACAAGGTATTGGTTATGCACTGATGCGTATTAAAATAGAGGAAGCATATCAATTGAAACTTCAGCTAATTTATGCGAATATCAAACATAATAATCAAAGCACCCTTGCAATGCTTAACAAATTGGGATTTGAGCATTGGGGTTATTATAAAAGTGGTCGAGGCAAAGGTACTCTGTATTGGATTTGCCTTTATTTAACCTTAGCTCCTAATGTGAATGTTGAAGCCTTGATGTCGAAAAAGAATACTAATCTAATTCCAATCAACTTCATTCCTAAACAATAGATTTTTAAAAATGCAATTTGAAAAATGGTAGGCGAAGATGTATCCTCTAAATATGAATATGCTATTAGAGATTGTAAAGCTGACGCATTGTGCAGGCGAAGCCATAATGACAATCTATAGTGGTGATGAAATTGATACAACCTATAAGGCTGATTCATCGCCGCTTACCCTTGCAGATCTAAAATCGCATCAAATTATTATTGCTAGTTTGCAAAAACTTACTCCTAAGATACCAATACTGTCTGAGGAAGCAGCTACTATTCCTTATAGCACACGCAGACTATGGACATATTATTGGTTAATTGATCCACTCGATGGTACTAAGGAGTTTATTAAACGTAATGGAGAATTTACCGTTAATATCGCTTTGATTAAGGACGGTATTCCTATCATAGGTGTAGTATATGCTCCAGCGATAAAAGTTTGTTATTATGCAGCCAAAGAGGTGGGGGCATTTGTGCAGCGTAATAACGATATTGCGGCACCTATCGAAGTCACACCTCATGTTATTGATAAAACCATTAAGGTAGTCACAAGCCGTTCGCATAGTGATACACGTACTACAGCATTGCTTGAAAAGCTTGGTGCTTATGAAGCTATTAGCATGGGTAGCTCACTTAAGTTTTGTTTAGTTGCCGAAGGCAAAGCACACCTTTATATACGTTTGGGACCCACAATGGAATGGGATACCGCTGCCGCCCATGCAATTGTAAATATAGCTGGAGGTTTAATTTGCGATTTTACTGGATACGAATTGCATTACAACAAGGAAGATTTACATAATCCCGAGTTTTTTGTGTTACCAGAAGCAAATACATCCTTGCATAAACTGATACAAGCATCTATCAGCCCTTAACAATTGTTGAGATTTTTTATTATGGAACCAACATCAGAAAAAAATATCGTTTGGCATCATGCTACCGTAACTCGTGCACGGCGTGAAGCCCAAAATGGACACCGTGGTGCTATCATTTGGTTTACTGGGCTATCTGGTTCTGGTAAGTCTACCTTGGCCCATGCGGTGGAAGAAAATTTACATCAGCGTGGATGTCGTACTTTTGTACTGGATGGTGATAATGTACGCCATGGCCTGTGTGGTGATTTGGGCTTTTCTGCTGAGGATCGCACGGAAAATATTCGGCGCATTGGTGAGGTAGCTAAACTATTTATGGAAGCGGGCATTCTTGTACTGACAGCTTTTATTTCTCCCTATAGAGTTGATCGTAAACATGCACGTGGGATGGTAGAGCATGGTGATTTCATCGAGATTTATTGTAATACTCCACTCAATATTTGTGAAGAGCGTGATGTCAAGGGTATGTACAAAAAAGCTCGCGCTGGATTAATTAAAGAATTTACTGGTATTTCATCACCTTATGAAGCACCACAAAATCCTGAACTTACAGTAAATACAGATAATATAGATGTCGATGTTTGCGTTTTGCAAATTATCAACGAAATGAAACATCGGGCTATTTTAACCATGTAAGTTGAATGATTGTTTTGCAGTAGAGGAACAGTTTTACGTCGTGTTTCCAATATTACTTGGACTTCTAGCACCATCAAAGGAAACTGCTCTAAAAATTGTGTTAGGGCGCATCTTTCTTATTATGGTGTAAGCTATAAAGAATTAGGATTATGCCTAAACTTCACATAAAGCATAATCCAATTTTTAAAACTCATCGAGGTTTCTAACATGAAATCTTTTTCAAAATGGACTCTTGCTGAAGTTGAAGATACCTTCAATCTGACCCTACAAAAAAACTATAACCTCTTAAACCAATGGCTTGATGATACATTAGCACCTACCTCGCTATCTAGGACAAAATTTTGAGACGATTTTAGAGGATAGCATAATCAGAATTGTTTTTAAATAACATAATGTTAGTTGATGAATTAGACTGAACCAATGCCCAGGAGAGATTAAAAAGTAATATGAAATATCGTGCGGAAATTGACGGATTGCGAGCGGTTGCAGTCGTCCCAGTGATTTTATTTCATGCTGGTTGCGATTTATTTAGTGGGGGATTTGTAGGCGTAGATATCTTTTTCGTAATTAGTGGTTATTTAATTACGTCAATTATTATTGAAGACCTTGAAAATGAATGTTTTAGTATTGCTAATTTTTATGAACGACGAGCAAGGCGTATACTGCCAGCCTTATTTCTCGTAATGCTGGCTATTATTCCTTTTGCTGTATTTATGTTTACAAAAGATCAACTGATCGGGTTCGCTAAAAGCCTAATTTCTACAAGCCTTTTTTCATCAAATGTTTTATTTTGGAGTGAATCCGGTTATTTTGAGGCTAATTCTCTTCTTAAACCATTGATTCATACCTGGAGTCTTGCTGTAGAGGAGCAATATTATCTCGTTTTCCCTTTATTATTATTTGGATTATGGAAATTTTGCAGAAAGAAAGTGTTTTGGGCTATCTTTTCGATAGGAGTGTTCAGTTTTCTACTAAGTGAATGGAGTTCCAGTAATTACCCGGAAGCAAACTTTTTTTTGCTTCATACTAGAGCTTGGGAATTACTTGCTGGATCAATAACGGCTCTTTTTATTCAGAAAACAAATACTGAGATAAAAAACATAAATAATATTCTCTCTCTAATTGGCTTTATTGCAGTTTTTTATGCAATCTTTGCATACGATAAAACTACACCGTTTCCAAGCGTATTTGCTTTGGTACCCGTCCTTGGCACTGTCTTTATTATTATGTTTGCCGATAAAACAACATTGGTAGCTAAATTTCTCAGCATAAAATTGATAGTTGGAATTGGGCTTATCAGTTATAGTGCCTATCTATGGCATCAGCCAATTTTAACTCTATTACGATTAAAGCTGTTAGAGTATGATCTGCCAATTTATTATCGACTATTAACGTTGATAGGGTCACTATTGATTGCTTATATATCTTGGTACTTTGTAGAACAACCAATTAGAAAACGTGCTATTTTAAAACAACGAAAAGTATTATTCATTAGCAGTGTATGTGTGTCTTTCCTTTTTATTTCAATTGGCGTATTAATTTATAAATATCCCATCACCTTTTTTAAGGATACTATTATAAATAAGCCTATTCAAAAACTACACGTTCAAACACTAAATGGACAAGATGCGTTCAATGAGATTGGAATCAGCAAATCATCGAAATTCAATCATGCTGTAGTAATAAAGCCGGTTGGAGAATTGACAAATTGCAAAATTTTAATTCTGGGAGACTCTCATGCTGGTCATTTAAAGTGGTTTTCAAAATACTTAGCCAATGAAATTGGTTGTACGATTCATATTATGACTTCAACTGGGTGTCCTCCGCTGTTCGGTTACTATAAAGTGTATAATGTAAATCAAAAAAAAGAGCCTCCAGTACAGGTAGCCGCAAGAAATCAAACAAAGATTTGGCAGGAGTTTGTCCAAAAAAGAGGTGGTGAATACAATTATGTTATTCTTTCAAGTCGTTGGAATTGGTTGGTAAACTTATCTCGTTATGGAAAGAGAAATATCAGAGTAGATGCAGTTTTACCATATGAAAAACAAGATGTGCAGTTTTCAGAAAGAATAAACAATCTCTCTTTGGCTATTAGGCACACTGTTGATATTGTCAACTCAGTAGGTTCAAAAGTAATTATCTTTTCACAACCACCATTACAGTTACTTGACTTACGGGATTTTAAAAATTGGCAAGCTTATATAAAAGCGGCACCCTCTTTTAAAGATGCCTTGGTTCGGCAGCAAAACTTCGATAAGGCAATAAGAATGTCTGGAGTCATTCAAGATTATAATACAATATATGCGAGAACTTTCGATTTTTTTTGTCCTGAAGGCATAAGTATGTGTAAGAACAGGGAGGGAAGATTTTCATTTTACAAAGACGATGACCACTTGTCTGCTTATGGTTCGTATCGTATGGCGCAGTGGTTACTTGAAAATTATTCCGACTTGTTTTGAAATAGCTTAATTGAGCCTTTTACCAGAACTATGAAACTATAATAATTTCATAATTGAAATAGAAAATATTGCACAACAAAACGCTCCAGCCGACGCTCGTACCTCGCACGGCTGAGATAGTCAGCGAGGTAGGGCGCAATCTTAATAATGTAAGTTGAATGATTGTCTTGCAGTAGAGGAACAGTTTTACGTCGTGTTTCCAATATTACTTATACTTCTAGCACCATCAAAGGAAACTGTTCTAAAAATTGTGTTAGGGCGCATCTTTCTTATTATGGTGTAAGTTATAAAGAATTAGGATTATGCCTAAACTTCACATAAAGCATAATCCAATTTTTAAAACCCATCGAGGTTTCTAACATGAAATCTTTTTCAAAATGGACTCTTGCTGAAGTTGAAGATACCTTCAATCTGACCCTACAAAAAGACTATAACCTCTTAAACCAATGGCTTGATGATACATTAGCACCTACAGAGGCAGAAAATATTTTACTCACCGAACTACGCGAAAAATTAAAAGATCACGTTTGGGATTGGAATGAGTGGGAATTAAAAGGCAAATTTATCTTCCCTTTGTTATTGGCTGTCAATTTTGATGCAACAGATTATCAATCTTTTATCGAACGCGAACTTGAGGTAGCAATAGAAGATGATACTATATCAGGGATGGTTGATTTTTTTGTTGCTAACGGCAAACGTTATCCTAAACATCCGTATTTCTTTATTCATGAATTTAAAAAAGAACATGATTCATCGGGAGATCCATTTGGCCAATTATTGATTACGATGGTAGCAGCACAAAAGCTCAATAATGATACTAACCCAATTTATGGTTGTTATGTCATGGGTCGATTTTGGTTTTTTGTAATTTTAGCAGGGAAAGATTATGCAAGCAGTTTGGCTTATGATGCAACTAAGGATGAGCTAAAAAATATCTTTAGCTATTTAAAAAAAACTAAAACAATTATTGCTGAAATCATAGCCGCCAGATAAATTTAATGGCACTGGTTCAGTCTAATTCATCAACTAACATTATGTTATTTAAAAACAATTTTTATTATGCTATCCTCTAAAATCGTCTCAAAATTTTGTCCTAGATATTGTGATAGCCAGGTAGGGTGGGCACGGCCTCATCGTGCCCACGTGGAATCATAAATTTGTCCTTGTTGTTTTTATATGCAAACGATACAACCGTTTGTCCACCCTACCTAGCTATTTATGGAGGCAGGGATTATTGTTTTGGCTGCATTCGTATCAATGTAGGATAGACGTTTTTTGGGAGATAAACCAAATTGCAATATAGAAAAGAAATTGATGGTCTAAGGGCTGTAGCAGTCCTACCAGTTATATTTTTTCATAGCAATCTATTTGGCATGACAGGTGGTTATGTTGGGGTAGATATTTTTTTTGTAATAAGTGGATATTTAATCACCTCTATACTAATAGAAGAAATCGCGGATAATCGCTTTTCAATACTAAATTTCTACGAACGCAGAGCCAGGCGTATTTTGCCTGCACTTAACGTTGTGTTGATTTTTTCAACAATTGCTGCATTCATTTTTATGCCATCCAAGCTCCTTATATCCTACTCTCAGAGTTTAATCTCAGTAGTTACATTTTTATCCAACGTTTTTTTCTATTGGACTAGTGGATATTTTGCAACAGCATCTGATGAAAAACCTTTATTACATACCTGGAGTTTGGCAGTTGAAGAACAATACTATATTTTCTTCCCAATTCTACTTGCTATGCTTTGGTATCTTGGAAAAAAACGGTTAATTATTATTATCTTGTCATTATCAACCGCATCGTTGTTGCTATCTCAATATTTGTCTTTAAAGCAAGAGATAGATGCCAACTTTTATCTAATATTTAGCCGCGCCTGGGAATTATTTGCAGGCTCTCTGATTTCGATTATTGGTGTTAAGCGTTTTTCTATTAATAAAGCAGGAAATGAAATTTGGGGGATTATTGGTTTAGCTCTTATCATTTTTACCATTTTTTATTTTGATAAACACACACCATTCCCAAGCATTTACGCATTAATACCAGTGATAGGAACATTGCTTGTAATAATATACGGTGACAGCAATACAATTATAGGAAGAATTCTAAAGAATAGACTATTTGTTAGTATCGGTTTAATTTCATATTCTTTATACTTATGGCATCAGCCGTTATTTGCATTTTTGAGAATGAAAACCATAGGAGAACCCAGTTCAAATATTTTTCTTGGAGCTATCATTATGACATTCATTCTGGCATATATAAACTATATATATGTTGAAACCCCGTTCCGCAACAAAAAGCTCATATCAAAAAATAAAATTTTTCAATTCTCCTTGGCTTCAATTGTAGTCTTTATTTTAATGGGATTGCTTGGTAATTTTTATGAAGGCTTCGAAAATCGTTTTGAAACGAATCCTTATTTAAAAACAGCGCAATTTAGCCCAAAGCGCAAAGAATGTCATACCGTTGGAGAAAATTATTTAACCCCTGAAAATGCATGTAGATATTTTGGCGATAAGGTTACTTGGGCAATTTTGGGTGATAGTCATACTGTTGAACCTGCTTATGCACTTGCAAAAATGCTAGAACAAGATGGCAAAGGTTTGTTACATCTAAGTTTTAGTGGCTGTCCACCTGGTTTACTATTTGAGGCCAAGCGGCCTGGCTGTTCTAGGTGGCTGCAACAAGCTCTGCAACTATTAGAAAATGATAACTCTATCCAAAATGTATTGTTAGGCTTTAGATATAGTGCCCATCTGTTTGGTGATCACGTAAAATCATACCCGGCAATACCCAACAGGCCAACTGCTGAAATATTTTCTAATGCTTTTAGAAACCAAATGAATGCTAATGATGATGCAAAAGATATATATTGGAAAAGTTTTGTCGAGATTATTAATAGACTATTGAAATCAGGAAAAAATGTATATTTACTTTATCCAATACCTGAATTACCAGCGAATATACACATACTAGCTACCCCATTTTCAATATTTGGTGGCAGTATCGGAAACTTAGAAGCAACTACTAGTGCTAAGTATTATTTTTTAAGACACCAATTCATACTCAATAAACTAGACACGCTATCATACGGGGCTAATTTACATGCCATAAAGCCATTTAAAATACTTTGCAATAATAAATACTGTCCAGCTATGATTAATGAAACAGCAATTTATTTTGATGATGACCATCTTAGTGTAGCAGGTGCCAAAATATTGCTAACAGGAAGTGTAATAGCAAAAGACTAAAGCTAACCAAAAGGATAAATATCTTTGATGTTAAGTCTCATAAAGCTCACCATTCTATCATTATTCATTCGTATCCTTTATCTACATATATCAAAAATATCGATGTAATGCAGCCGTAGTATTATACATTTTTGCTAGGCTAAATTAGGCTTGTAAGAGCTGCTTGTAAATTTATACGAGCCTGAGACTCATAACAAGATTTAAAATATTCTGTATTATATATTGAGGATCGTTTTAGTAAAGAGTTTAGAAATTTTACACGTTTTTGGCAATAAATTGGTTTTGATACATGAGCATACTCTTGACGAATAGCCTGCTCAAACTCAAAATAACGCTCTGGATTACTACCAAGAATAGCTAAATCAATATCAGTTATAAGTTGCGAGTCTCCTGTTTGTATATCTTCCTGATGAGTTGTAGCTAAAATAAGCTCAAAGACATGGTGTGATTGCGGTTGCGGAGCTTCTATGGATTTTAAAAATTGTAGAGCCCAATTGGCACTATTTAATTCATTATTTAAATCCCCAGGTTGATAAATTGCATCATGAAACCACAGAGCTAATTCTATGTCTACAGGTCTCATGGCTAATGTGTATACCTGCTCAAAAATGTGCAAACATTCCTGAATATGTAGCACTGTATGATAATAGCGTTGTGGTTGTGAGTAGGCACAAAGCAATTGGTTATATAATTGTTGCTTTGGTGTTGTATGTAAATTTTGCATTAATTTTAGCCAGCTTTGTATGTCCATTATTCAAATTTATGTAGCTCAATCATATAGATCTAAAGCATTAATTAGCCGTTCACATAATGCATAAGAATCTTTTGAAATCAATTCTACCGGGACACCAATCTTGTAAACTAAGCGCCAATAACCCTCAAAACCATAGGACACCATAAATGGATGTGCCCCAATACTACGGGCTGCTAGATAGTCAATACGTTCATCACCACAGGCATAGCTACGAGCAGGGTTTATTTGATATAATTCTCTTATTGAATGAAAATACTTAGTCTTACTTTGCCTAATTGAAATGTGGGTCAAAAAATCTAGATTACCAACTTCTACTCCTTGGCGTTTATATAGTTGGCTTAGGGTTTGTTCAGGTTCAATTGTTACGTTACGAGTTAATATGCCAACCTTACAATTTGGGGTGGCTATGAGGCGGTTCATAAGATTGGCTATCCCTGGATATAATAAACATTCTTCTCGATAAAATTCAGTTAAAGTCTGCAATAATTGGTTACGTTTCTTTTTGCTTAATTGATGCCGCAAATTTCCAGAAAATTCTTTTAAGCCTCCTAGGTATTTAAACGGATTGCGTCGCCTTTGAAACCGTTCTAAGTCTCCTAAATTCATGCCGTATTTTGCGAAGGTATTATGAATGGCAGAGAAGGCATCAATGGTAGTTCCATCTGCATCTAGTATGACAAGGCGATCACGGCTATACATTAAATGATATTTCCAAAAAAGATTGATTGAGCCTTCATTTAGCCTGATTTATTGAGATTGGTCTACAAGCTAGTAATAGTCTTAAAAATAGTTATGGATAATTTAAAAATAATTTAACAATAAGAAATCGTATAAATAGCTATGTTCCAAAAAAATCATAAATAATAAACCATCGATAATGGCACTAATACTATCAATCATCAACTTTTATCTTCCATTCTTGAACTTTGAATTGATTATTTACCAACGACACATAGTATAATTCATCAAATCCTTCCGCTAGATTGGGTAAGCTTAATTTATTATATGTTCCTTTAATACCGACATCAGGTATTCTTGCCCTTCCTTCGCGTTGTTTATTTCTAGCAAGGCATACAGACAATTTAGACTGAAAATAAAAGCCAATAATTCGAAACTGAGCTTGTTTAAATGCTATAATATATTTTTTACGTACATCTATAGTAGGATTAGTATTGTCAATAACTACAGGTTGTTTAGCCTTAATGCAGGCATCTAATAAAATATCTTCCCTACGGCGAGTTTTCAGCATATCTAAATTTAATCTAATATGAGTGGTATAAAATTTTTCTCTAAAAAAGCTAGACTTACCACTTGCTTGTAATCCAATAAAAATTACTCCTTCCACTATAATTTTGTATGCTCCATCTATTTGAGGTAAGTAGTTAAAAGTTTTTTAACATTATTCATGAACTAAGGTTTATTAAAAGATTTAATGGTTTCTTATTTATGATTTTTGTGGTTACCTATATTATCTTGATGTACCAATTTTGGTAATCAAGATAATTTTAAGAAATCATGGGTTTAAAAAATAGACCGTTTAATTATTCTGTAGGCTCAGAAGCTGTCTAAGGGTCTGGTCTTTAAAGATGGAATCTGTCCACACTTAAATTTGTTCAGTATCCGCAGCGTCAATTTTATTTTGTGCCCATTTAGGTAATTTACCAAAACGTTTCGTGATAAGGTGTTTAAATAATAAGTTCTCACCTTCTAGTTTGCCTCTGGCTTCACCTCTGGCTTCGCCTTTAGCTTCTCCTTTGGCAAAAATGGATTGGTAGGCTTTGGTTTCTTCTAAAGAAAATGTGGCTTGGAACATAGTCAGAATCTCCTGTTCATCAAGCGTTTTAAAACGTTCAAAGAAAAAATATTCTAGTACTTGTTCAAGGGTACTACGAGTTGTTTCCGCGATGTTAGCACTGTTATGTATGTTGTGCTATAATTGCGGTGCCTGTTTAATAAGTATAGACTCATCCTTCAACATCAATGGAGCAAAGACGGATACAAAAGGATTTTCAGGCTCTTCAATAAGCATATTTGGGATAAACTCTTCAAGATAGATCGCAGTCCACAATTTGGAAGCTGTATCTGCTAACCAATGGCTGTCTTCATCTTCATTTTTGTGATGTGGAAAGATCAAAATTCCATGTACCTGGAGTTGCGGATGTTGTTCGCCGTATAGACCTATTTTAGTCAGTAAATTATACCAGGCTTCAATCTTCTTTTGAGCTTGAAATTCAATAATATACGTAGTCTCATCTGGGGATTCCGGTTCAAATATGGCATCGATGCGCCTTTCTATTTCTTTAAAAGTTTGGGATGAGAATTTATAGTTTTCAGCAAGAGGCATGTCGTTGGTTAGGATTCTAAAGGCTTCTCTGCCAGTGCTTAAGAGTTGATAGATAGCATGATCGGTTTTCATCTTTAGTAAATTAAATTTTATGTGTGTTTTTAAACGAATCAAATCCTAAAAATGTTACAATATTAATGGAGACTGGCTTGTCTTTAAGTATATTTAATATCTGTATTTAGTATCAACCCACATCCATGCAACCAGAACTCCTATAAATGCAACACTGGCTGCTACTATAAATGTTATTGTAGGGCTAGTCCAAATCCATAAATAGCCACCTACTAGACTACCTATAGATACTCCAGCACCAAAACTAAGGCTGCTATAAAGAGCTTGGCCAAGATATTGGTAAGAGCCATAGAAATAATGATATATAAGATGAATGGCAACAGCATGAAAAACTCCAAAGGTAACCGCATGAAGACTTTGGGCTATGATAAGAATGCTAAGATATTGCGGAAATTCTCCAATAAGTAGCCAACGCAAGATGGCTAGACTTAAGCTGGTTATTAATAACCGACGCGCACCATAGTATTGCAATAATTGGCGCATTATTAAAAACAATCCTAACTCTACAATTACCCCTAAAGCCCATAATTGGCCAATCAAAGCTTTAGAATAACCATACTGTTCTAAGTGTATCGAATAGAATGTATAATATACCCCATGGCTTGCTTGCATTAGAAAACATACACTAAGCAAAGCTATACGTTCTAACCAAGAAGTAGTTGCACTACCTTGATTATGTAAAGATGTATTCTCTACCACTTCTGGTATTAAGAGACTAAATAACCATAAAGCAATATATAGATTTAGCATAGCTATGGGTACGATCCAAATACCATAATGCTCTACTATTAAACCTAGTATTGCAACTGTTACAATGAACCCAATCGATCCCCATAGCCTAATCATAGCATAGGCATATACCTGCTGTTGCAAATGATTAAAGGTAATAGCTTCAATCTGTGGCAATGCCGCACTCCAAAAAAAGCTAAATAGTCCTATTATTAATGCCATAGCCCAAAAGGTATCAGCTGCAAATATGCCCAAAAAAGCCAACCAAGATAATAAAGTTGCTATTTGTATTTGCTGCGTATGGCGTTTGCTAATTCTATTGATCAAGGTGTGCCATAGGTTTGGAGCAATGATCTTGGTAGCTGCAAAAATAGCCATTAATTGGCCAACAGCAAGGGGATCAAAACCTTTATATTGAAGATATAATCCCCAGAATGGAAATAATACACCTACTATAGCAAAGTAGAAAAAATATACTATAGATAAGTGCCAGTATGGCATTTGTTAGCTTTGTCCATAAACAGGAAGTGCAGCACCTGTAACGGATCGAGACATATTTGATGCTAAAAATAGGATCACATCTGCCAGTGCTTCTGGTTGTACCCAGCTTGCATGGTTGGCATCTGGCATTGCAGCTCGGTTTTGTGGAGTGTTAAGAATACTAGGTAGGACGCAATTGATTCTAATTCCAGTATTGAGATGTTCGGCAGCTAGGGTTTCTGTTAGGGTAATAACGGCAGCTTTTGATGCGCAATATGGTCCCATATTAGCTTGACCTGTAAGGGCGGCTTTTGCTGCAATGTTTATAATAGTTCCGCTGTGATGTGTAAGCATATTGGGTATTATAGCACGACAGGTATTGAAAACTGTACGCACATTCAGATCCATCATAAAGTTCCAATCTCTATCATTGGTTTCATGAAGTGGTGGTCCCATAGTGAATCCGCCTGCTATATTAGCTAGGATATCAATACGTCCCCATTTTGCCAGTGCTTGCTGGTTCATCTTAGCAACGGATTCAGGATTGATTAGATCTGTAGGTATAATTAGACAATTAGTATCTGATCCAAGATAAGCTTGAGTTTCTTGTAAACTTTCGGCTTTTAGATCTACTAAGATTAGGTTAGCTCCTGCTTTAGCATAAGTTTGTGCTACTGTGCGTCCAAGGTTTCCAGCTGCACCAGTTATTAGTGCTGTTTTATCAGTTAGTTGTGGCATACTTAGCCTATTCCATTATAGTTTGGATTAAGGATAAGTATTTTATTTTAAGATTAATAGGCAGGAATAGCAATTAGAGAAGCTGATAAAGTTAACTTCTCATCAATAAACGCTGGCTTTATTATGAGTCAAAAACTTGTAGGGTGCGCAATGCGCACCCTACAATATGTGTAAACAAAAATTGACAACTTGCCTTAGAGATTTTTTTATAAAATCCCAAGATTATTGGAAGGAGTTGGAGTAAAATACTATTTCTTTACTGGAGATGCATTTACTTTTGCCTTGGCTTTTTTAGCAACGGCTTTGGCTTTACGTTTTTTAGCTAATTTAGCTTTAGCGCGTTTTTTGGCAGCAGTTTTGGCTTTACGTTTTTTAGCTGATTTAGCTTTAGCACGTTTTTTGGCAACGGCTTTGGCTTTACGTTTTTTAGCTGATTTAGCTTTAGCACGTTTTTTGGCAACGGCTTTGGCTTTACGTTTTTTAGTTATAGATGCTTTTTTAGATTTACGATACTTCTTAACCTTAGCTTTGGGTTTTGCTTCTGCGGCAGCAGTTTGGTCCATATCATACATGCCAGCATCTTTAACTGCTACATCAGCAGCATAAGTATAGGTACCTAAAGTAAGTACCAAGACGGCGAACGCAGCTCTTAATAGCACAGCCAACGAAGCCTTAAACATAGGGACGTACCCTCAAAAAAAATTAATGTTGATATTAGTATTATTTATTGCGAGATGGAAATTAAAGCCTTTAACCAAATCACCAATACAATATATTACTTTTTATATTAATGTATAATCAATTTTTCTTATGGATAGAGGGATAATTTAGAGAATTTCTTATGGATTTTTTTTAGTGCAACTATTATAAAGTATAAAGTGATTATTTACCAGAATAATAGATATTATTTGAAACCCTCTATCAGTTTAGCAAGCATCAGGCAATTATTAAGGTGTAGATTCCTGCTTCCGCAGGAATGACAGGTTTCGGATAATGTCTAATATAACCAGTTGCAAGAGATTTAGGGAAGTTCTTGGTGGAAAAATCTTAGCTAATTTTTAGGATTGCAAATTAGAGGAAGGAGTGTATAAAAATATAAATTTATAGCTTACTCTATTATTTTAATACCATTCCCATAGCTTTATTAGTAATAAAGTTAGGGAGGTATTAGACATTATCCGAAACCCTCTACCATCCTAGCAAACATAAGATGATTGTTAAGATATAGATTCCTGCTTTCGCAGGAACGACTGGCTTCAAATAATGTATATTGTATCAAATAAAGTCATCCTTCATTACCATCCAAAAGTAGTTTACACTTTTTGAATTGGGAATAGGATATTCATAAGTACATACCCATAAGTCTTTTAACATTTTGTTTCATTAAAAATCAATAAGATACTTGTCCAAAAATGTTAAAATATTTTTGGACTACTACTTACCAGTCTTAATAAAGAATGTTGATAATATAACCAATCTATAAATTGCAAACTATGAAATGAATGAAGGATGCCCAAATAAAACTGTATTCCTTAATTTTTTAAATAGACATTATCCGAAACCTCCTCCTAGCTTAACTAACATAAGGCAATTATTAAGGTATAGATTCCTGCTTTCGCAGGAATGACGGGTTTCGGATAATGTCTAATATTTAAGGATGTTTTACTGCAATCTTAGCCTTTTCTGGTTGTAGTAGCCTTTCTTGCTTTTTTCATGCGACGCATTCTGGTTTTAGCACGGCGATACTTTTTCATTGTACGTGCTTTAGCTAATTTATGTCTTTTGATTCTACGATGCTTCCTAGCTTTAGTACGATATTTTTTAGCCAAACGCGCTTTAGCTTTACGATGCTTCCTAGCTAAACGGGACTTGGTTTTACGGCTTTTCTTAGCCAAACGTGCTTTAGATTTACGATACTTTTTAGATTTACGATACTTTCTAGTCAGACGCGCTTTTCTATATCTACGATGCTTCCTAGATTTAGTTTTAGCACGAGGTTTTGTGGCAGTAGCTGCTTCAGCAGCTTGGTCCATGTCGGACATGCCAGGTTCTACTGCTTCAGTAGCAGCGTAAGTGTAGGTACCTACAGTAAGTACCAAGACGGCGAACGCAGCTCTTAATAAGACAGCCAACGAAGCCTTAAACATAGGGACGTACCCTCAAAAAATTAATGTTGATATTATTTATTGCAAGATGGAAATTAAAGGATTTAACCAGCTCACCGATGCAGTATATTACTTTTTATATTAATGTATAATCAATTTTTCTTATGAATTGAGGGATAATTTAGAGAATTTCTTATGGATCTTTTTAGTGCAATTATCAATAGACATTATATAATCTGGTGTGAGTGTGTTCTCCATTGATTTTACAATTATTCAGAATGCATGCCTTGATTAGTCTTAAAATATATAACTAATTGTAATTGATATAAAAAGATTTATTTATCATATTTAATAATGCACCTATCTAGTGCTAAGATAAATCTCCGCACCAAATAAGTACTTTGACTCTGTGGTAGTTGGCTCTAAATTTTACAGAATTAACCAACAGATACGCATATTTGGGACTGGTTCAGACTGAACCAGTCCCCAAGATACAATGAATAGATTAAGCAATAAGTAGCTTACGATGCGTATGTATCGACATTATAATTCCAAAAGCAGCCATGATAGTGACAAGAGATGTGCCACCATAGCTAATAAGTGGTAATGGGACCCCAACTACAGGTAACATACCGCTCACCATCCCTATATTTACAAATATATAAACGAAAAAAACTAAAGTTAAGCTGCCAGATAATAAGCGACCATAAGTATCTTGAGCCTGATTTGCAATATATAGACCGCGAAAGATAATAAATGAGTACAATCCTATAAGTACTATCACACCAATTAAGCCAAATTCTTCTGCTAATACCGCAAAGATAAAATCAGTATGTCGTTCAGGAAGAAAGTCTAGATGGGATTGTGTTCCATGTAACCAACCTTTGCCGTGTAGACCGCCAGAACCTATAGCTATTTTAGATTGGATTATATGGTATCCGGCTCCTAATGGATCACTTTCTGGAAATAAGAGCATTAAAACTCGTTTTTTCTGATATTTATGTAGCATTGTCCATACAATTGGAGCTAACGCAATTAGACTGCCAGCAAAGATGCTGATCATCTGCCAGCTAATACCAGCTAAAAATAATACAAAGATTCCAGAACTACCCACTAACAGTGCGGTTCCTAAATCTGGTTGCTTGGCAATAAGCAAGACAGGTATTAAAATCATTGCTAATGCTTTAAATATTAATGTATTGGATGGTGGTAATTGTTGTTCACTTAGATATTGTGCAATCATCATTGGAACCGCAATCTTGGCAAGTTCTGAGGGTTGAAAACGCATGATGCCAAGATCAATCCAGCGTTGTGCGCCTTTACCAATGACTCCTAATGCTAGAACGATAAGTAACATGAAAATAGCACCACCAAACAAATTTAAAGATATTCGATATAGATGTTCTGGTGATATTTGGGCAATAAATAGCATGATGCCAAATCCGAGACTTATACGCATTAATTGCCGCGCCATCATGTCTAAATTTTTATCAGATGCGCTATAAATAATTACTAATCCCCAAAGGCACACTAGTATTATTCCAGTCAGTAAGGGCCAGTCGATATGCAGTTTGTTTGATATTTTGGGGGGCATATTTATTGTTTTATCTATTATAGTTTTATCTATTATAGTTTTATACCTACGGTTCGTGCATTTTTATTTCTTTTAAATCAATATTTTGATTTCTTAATGAGATATTTTTTTACATAATCAAAGATTACCAAATCAAGTAACTCATTGATTTATTTACAAGGCAATTCGTAATACTCGAAAAAAAATGGGAGAACCTTAGGTGTTATAGCTTTGCTTTAGTGTCTAATCAGCGGTGTCTTGTAATAAAATATCCTGAGTTTTACTTGATTCATCGCGTAATAGATGATGATCCATGACACGGCGAGCAATAGGTGCTGCAACAGCACCACCATGCCCACCGTTTTCGACCAATATAGCTACCGCAATGCGTGGATTTTCTATTGGAGCAAAGGCTACAAATAGAGCATGATCACGCATTTTTTTGCTAATCTTACTCTCATCATAGGTTTCATTTTGGCGTACTGTAAAGACTTGAGCAGTTCCAGTCTTACCTGCAATACTATAGGCATTAGTAAAAATACTTTTAGCCGTCCCTTGAGAACTTTCAACTACTTGTCGCATAGCGGTTATAACTTCAGACCAATGTTGTGTTGTTTGTTTAGCAATTTGTATGGTCTTTTTAGGAAATTCCTTTATAGTACCATTAGTAGTAGGGCCTCGATACGCTCGTACAATACGCGGGGTTATGAAACGTCCTTTGGTTGCTAAAGTAGCAGTAGCACTTGCAAGTTGCAATGGTGTCGCTAACATGTAGCCTTGGCCAATTCCCAATATTAAGGTTTCACCAGGATACCAGGGGGCTTTACGCCGTTTTAATTTCCATGCTTTAGAAGGTAATAGACCACCTAGTTCGCCTACCAAGTCAATATTGGTCTTCCTTCCAAAGCCAAATTTAGATAAAAAGGCATGTAAAGTATCAACGCCTAAATTACGAGCTAAAACATAGAAATATATGTCACAAGATTGCGCAATAGCACCATTTAAATTTATCATCCCATGTCCATGTCTTTTCCAACCTCGAAATTTATGCTTGTGCCCAGGTAATTGGTAGTAACCAGGACAAAAAATCTGGTCTTTAGCCTGAATAGCCTCAGTTTCTAGCCCCGCTAATGCTACAAAGGGTTTGATGGTAGAACCCGGCGGATATTGGCCGCGTAGGGCACGGTTGTATAAAGGGCGATCTGGTGAATGCAGTAATTTGTTATAGCTTTTATGACTAATGCCAGTAACAAATAGGTTGGTATCATAAGTTGGATGGCTAACGAATGCTAGTATGCCACCAGTTCTGGGATCTATGGCTACGAGAGCACCGTTTTCCTGCCCTAAGGCGCGACTTGCTTCTTCTTGTAGTCCTAAGTCTAGATACAAAAATAGGTCATGTCCTGGTAATGCGGGATGGCTTTCTAGGGTACGTAATACCCGACCTCTCGCGTTGATTTCTACATGTTTTGTACCTACTTGTCCATGCAAAAGATGTTCATAAGTCTTTTCTAAGCCAATCTTTCCAATATGGCTGGTACCACTATATTGAGAGGAGTCAATGCGTTTTAGATCTCTACGATTTATGCGTCCTACATATCCTAGTACATGCGCTGTTAATTTGGATACTGGATAATGGCGGATAAATTTAACCTGGATGCTGGCTTCGCGGAATTGATAGCTATTGACTGCGAAACTGGCAATTTCTTCCTCGGTAAGTTGGGTTCTAATGGGTACACTATCAAAGCGCCGTTTGTGTCGGCGGAGTTTTTTAAAACGTTTTATATCATTATCTGAAATAGAGATTAATTTACGTAATTTTGCAATAGTATTATTGAAATTAGTAATTTTTTCTGGAATAAGTTCTAAAGCATAAGCTGGTAAATTTTTAGCCAGCACGATGCTGTGGGTTTCATAGATAAGACCTCGAATCGGTGGAATAGGTTCTAAGCGGATTCTATTGCCTTGGGATAGGGTCTGAAAATGGTCGTAGCTTTGTACTTGGAGCCATATTAGTCGAATTAATATCCCTAAAAAGCATAGAATAATAATCATTCCAGATAATATAGTGCGATTTGTGAATAATTTTCGTTCTTGTCGATAATCCTTAAAAACCTCTCCAATCATATTCGTTCGCTATTTTTCCCTATGTTACTTGACTATCCAGCTTTTTTTGCTTGGCTTTTACCATAAAAATATCTGATTCTAACGCTTTCTGTGGGTAATAATATCCTACGTATAACTCGATGCTCAAAAGTTAGAAAACGCTTATATACTTAAATATGTTGAAATTACATATTTTAATTAGATTTTTACTTGATTAGCTCTGTGTAATGTTTTATACGCTATATCCCACAAAAGCCTTATAGCGTAAGGAATTAGA
>LFCU01000212.1 GCA_001044195.1 Candidatus Achromatium palustre | reverse complement strand
ACATGGGTATATTCAATTGCACTTTAAGACAGAGAGTGTCACGTTTAGTCAGAAAAACACTCGCATTTTCTAAAAAGTTGACAAACCATATTGGTGCCATTTGGAATTTTGTTCATCATTATAATTCAACTGTTGCTCGTGAATAGCTTTTATAAATCAATCAATTAAAAATCACTAACCTTTGGGCCACAACCAGTATTCGTTCATATCGTTGATAAGACTTATGAAACCGGACGTAAAGTGGCCGATGGCTTCAAAAAAAACATGAAGATTGTTTTTGATAAGTTTCTACCAAACTAGAATTATTGTGCAATTCCAACACGTTAGAGGGAAATGCACAAATTAAAAAATCCTGAATCCTAATTTTCTTCCTATATAGAATACATAGCCATAATACTCTTTATACGTGTAATACAACTGAGCTTCATGTTGTGCATAGGCGATAAATTCCATAGCAGCTTTATTCCCTGCATGTTTCTTCAAAAATACTTGCTGGGCAGTTACTTGTGGTGTATAAAAATGTTCTATCCAACAGTTTTCTGGTAATACAAATGTAGCAACTGGAATGTAACCAGCCTTTTGTATTTGCGCTACCTTGTTAGGAATGGTATCTATTCCTGAATATTCAGTCAGCCAAAAGTTGTCAATCTCAGCAGGCCGTTCTTCCGTAAACCATGATGCCTCTGAAACAGCTATATAACCGCCAGGTTTTAAGAATTTGTGCCATTCTTGCAGCCCACGTTCAAACCCAATATTATAAATTGCACCTTCGGACCAGATTAAATCTAATTCTTCTTCCTGAAATGGAAGATTATCCATCGAACCAACAATACCATGAGCTTTATTTTGAAGATTAAATTTCTGCACATTTTGGTTGAACAAGTCAATGAAAGTAGGGCAAAAATCGACTCCTGTAATATTTCCTGGTGTATGTTGCGCTAATAACATTGTCTGGCCACCAGTTCCACAACCAATATCAGCAATCAGTGATTTATCGTTAAGATTATCAATAAAACTTAATGCTTTATATGTTACTTCGGGACTACCTGGTCCCTGTCGATCTAAATTTGCAAAATATTCGAAGATTAATTCAAGATCAGACTCATGAATGGATTTATTTTCATCACTCATCTTTTGGAACTTTTGAGATGTTATTTAAGCGTTGCAATAAGTTATTTTACATCGTTTCCACGCAGAACGTGGAAATATTTGTTATGTTTTTAGCTGTTTGTACATCGAGTAGGTTGATTTGGTTTTATGTAGTCTCAATCCATACTTTGATGTTGCAAGATCAAAATAAGTAGTAGTCCAAAAATATTTTAACATTTTTCAATCAAAAAACGAACTTTTCAAAAACAGTGAATTACGTTCATATTTATATACCTTGCTAGATTAGACACTATTGGATTGATTTTATTGAATATAGTTTGTAAATTGGTTTAAAACCGAATAATTATATTTGATTTAACTCGATGTTCAAAAGTTAGTATTAGGTAATATTCTAATTCCTTACGCTATAAGGCTTCTGTGGGATATAACGTATAAAACATTGCGTAGAGCTAATCAAGTAAAAACCTAGGCACTGGTTCAGTCTGATGTTTGAACATAACATCATAATTATATTACATTATTTTTATAATAGTTGTAAGGTCTCACAATAGAAAATTTACAAGCAAATTTTTTAAATTGACACTATCACAATATCTAGGACAAAATTTTGAGACGATTTTAGAGGATAGCATAATAAAAATTGTTTTTAAATAACATAATGTTAGTTGATGAATTAGACTGAACCAGTGCCATCACGAGCATCCTAGTACTAAACAAAACATTGCCAACCATGATATTCATGCTAACCATGTTGAAGCATTTAATTCGTCTATTCGACGTACATGTTCTGCGTATCGCCGTAAAAGTAATACGTATGCTAAGAAAAAAGGTGCGTTACAACGTGTGTTGGATGGAAAATGGATTGTTCATAATTTTATTAACGTACAGTATATAACAAAGAAGGTACCAGCGGTTGATATTGGCATTTTGGCAAGAGGGTTTTCTTGGAAGGAGGTGCTGATGATCCAAAAAACAGCATAAAATAATTTTTATTTAAATAACATAATTTTATCCGATGAATTAGACTGAACCAGTCCGCTTCGTTTAGGGAAGCAATAAAATCATAAAGGTTCATTATTTATTACGATGTCGAATTGATAAACTATTGGGAGGTAGCTTGTAGGATGGGTAGAAAACCCATCACTACTAAAGCAGGTCAAAAAACGGTTTTGAAAATATAATAAATGTTATGGGTTTCGCTTAGGCTCTACCCATTCTATGATACTACGGTATTAACATCAGGATGCTTAATCATCACCCAGCATACCTAAAATCCTTAATAGATGAATAAAGAGATTAAAAATATTTAAATACAGATTAATAGTTGCATGAATATAATTAGTCTCACCACCATGAATCATAGCACTAGTGTCATATAGAATGTAACCACTCATTAATAACACCATCACACCAGAAATGGTTAAAGACATCAATGGAATAGCCAAAAATATATTCGCTATCATAGCAATCAGCATTACTATTAAGCCAGTAAATAGAAATCCTCCCATAAAACTAAAATCTTTACGGGAGATCAAAGCATAAGCTGAAAGTGCTAGGAATATTACTCCAGTTCCGCCCATAGCTGTGGCTATGATCTCTGGACCTCTAGGTAACCCCATATAAGCATTAAGTATTGGCCCCAGTGAAAATCCCATCAAGCCTGTAATGGCAAAGACTACCCCAACCCCAGCGGCTGATTGATCAGTACGTGGTAGGACAAACCAAATTAACAGTAAAGATAGGATGATCGAACCATAGTAAAAAAATGATGGAGTTCGAATTATCATTGACACAGTTGCTGTTGCGGCACTAAACAATAATGTTAAGGCCAGCAAAGTGTAGGTATTTTTAATCAATTTGTTAACCGCAAGCGGTTCTTTGCCTGCGATTGTGGCTGAAGTATTGTCATATTGCATCTAAAATACCTCGTTTATTAGTGGTAAAGGTTTTTACATTTAGGGTTGAAGTTGGTGTTTTACTCTCAGTACTGCAATTATATATTAATTGCGAATTTTAATCCAAAGCTATAATCTTAAACCTAAAAATATAAATTTATAACAATGTAGCAAATTTAATAGTAATTTAATAGTAATTTGTAAAAATAGCAAACAGATACATTCTGATTCTATCTTTAAGGTCTTTAAGTTTAAATTTCAAGGTTGCTTCCGTATAAGACCTATAAATATAAAAATAGTTGCAGATTGTCAATCTTATTTTTGTGCTTGTACTAAAATTAGGGACTGGTTCAGTCTGATGCTTGAACATAACATCATAATTATATTACATTATTTCTATAATAGTTGCAAGGTCTCACAATAGAAATTTTACAAGCAAATTTTTTAAATTGACACTATCACACCTATCTAGGACAAAATTTTGAGACGATGTTAGAGGATAGCATAATAAAAATTGTTTTTAAATAACATAATGTTAGTTGATGAATTAGATTGAACCATTGCCAAATGATCTGGATTGGGATAAAATTCCAGCAGGTAGGATGCTGCATTGCGCACCATACTACTAACTAGCGATGTTTTTTAAAGCCTTTAGTAAATTTAATGCACTTTTACCACTCATATAATAAGGACTAAAATCGCTCCCAACTGAGTAAGCTTGTATTATTTCTTTGATGTCGCTTCCTCCTGCATATCCCATATTCCATGCACTAAAATCTCGCTGTATAATTTCCCCATATTCTAATAAGATAGCGTTGTTATGCCGAATATCAAGCAAAATACGATTGTAGGTTTTATTAACATCGAGCCGAGAACCTTCTAAGCATTGCAAAAAGTAATTACCGCTATACAGAAGCATACCACTAATGTTATTGATGGCGTTGTTGCGACGAGAAACAGCTAAGATATTGGAAATAATATCTTCATTAATAATAAAATCTTTATTAGCCTCCGAAGCTAATTCGCTGCAATAGATGATACGAGTAAGATACATGATTGTCTGCCTATAAACGTATGTTGATGACTATATGATAAACTGGGCATATGCTGTATACCTCTTCATTGGCTTTCAGCTTTATGAGTCGCTATTGGATTGATGCTGGGCGAATGTCGTGCATTTCAAAACCATGTTCGATAGCTGATGGAAATAACTCTGGATGTGTAGCATATTGCTCTTCGATATGGTGTCGATATGCGATAGGAACTAGCACTAGTTTTGATATGATTGCTGATCAAAAGGCAAGCAGATATTCTTTCTACCACGCTGAATGGCTTGATGAGCTGTCGTATTGTTGATGACATAGGCTTGTATGTTGTTTAGGAAGTTAATGCCATCATTTTCAATGCTTGGATGCTTTGGCGTTGTTGAATTCTCCCAGGCATGTGTAGTTCAATATACTACGCATCAAAATTATTTGATATTATAGTATCTCATTATCCGTTTGTCAAGTGTTGTTGATGATAATTGTATTGGATCAGACGATTTTTTATTAGTATTATAAATTATTTATATACCAACAGAAAGCAGCAGAATCAGAATTTTATGGTATGTACCTTGCCACATAATAGGATGCGCTTCGTGCCTCAGCGCACCATACGAAAAACAATGGATAAATCCAACCTACGTATGTATATGGTAATTAGGAGCTTCCTTAGTAATCGTTACATCATGAACATGAGATTCTCGAGTACCAGCACTAGTAACACGCATAAATTTTGGTAAGGTGCGCATTTCGTCTATAGAACAACACCCAACATAACCCATCGAAGATCTTAATCCACCAACAAGCTGTTGAATAATATTTAGGATACTGCCATTATAAGGCACCCGTCCCTCAATCCCCTCTGGTACTAATTTATCTAAATCTATTTCCTCTTGAAAATAACGATCCCTAGAACCCTGTTGGCTGGCCATTGCGCTTAAAGAACCCATCCCACGATATGATTTATAAGAACGGCCTTGATAGATTTCTAATTCACCTGGAGCTTCATCAGTACCAGCAAATAAACCACCAAGCATCACCGAATGGGCACCTGCTGCAATAGCCTTAGCTATATCCCCAGAATAGCGCAACCCACCATCAGCAATTATTGGTATATCAGTATTCTGTAGAGCTTGAGCAACATTAGATATGGCTGTAATCTGGGGGACTCCAACTCCAGCAATTATACGAGTGGTACAGATAGAACCTGGGCCAATCCCTACTTTAACAGCATCTACACCAGCCTTTACTAATGCAAGTGCAGCTTCGCAAGTAGCGATGTTACCTGCAATAAGCTGTATGTTAGGATAATGGTCTTTGATCCAACGGATTCGTTCTAACACACTTTGGGAATGTCCATGTGCGGTGTCAATTACTAAAACATCTACACCAGCCTTAACTAATGCTTCGACACGTTCATTGGTTCCAATACCTACTCCTATTGCGGCTCCAACCCGTAATTGTTCTTCAGAATCACGACAAGCATTAGGAAAATCTTTGACTTTTTGGATGTCCTTAACCGTAATTAGCCCTTTAAGTTCAAAATTATCATTAACTACTAAGACTTTTTCAATACGGTGTTTATGAAGTAATGCAATTACTTCTTGATTACTGGCCCCCTCATGAATAGTGACTAATCGTTCTTTGGGAGTCATCGCCACTGATATAGGTTCTTCAAAACGAGTTTCAAATCTTAAATCACGCGCAGTTACAATGCCAACTAGTTTACCCTTATCTGTAATGGGTAAGCCTGATATTTTGCTGGATCGGGTAAGTTGAATCACTTCGCCTATACTAATTGTGGGTGACACGGTAATGGGGTTGTGAATAACGCCACTTTCGTATTTTTTGACGTTTAAGACTTCGCGCGCTTGCTGAGTGGCACTCATGTTTTTGTGGATGATGCCAATACCACCTTCTAAAGCGATGGCGATAGCGAGTCGACTTTCAGTGACTGTATCCATAGCCGCTGATAGTAGCGGTATTTCTAGTGTGATACCGCGAGTTAGATGGGTTTTTATGCTGACATCTTTAGGTAATACGTTGGAATAAGCAGGTACTAATAGTACATCGTCAAAAGTAAGTGCTTCTTGGATTACATGCATAACTATTAACCTTAATAAACGTTAGCGTATGTTAATAAATTAGATACTATCTGTCAACTCTTTAGATAATTTGGTATTACTCTACTATCCAGTTTTCTAATATTGACTTTTAAATTAATTTAGCGCGGAATTGTTAAATAATTTATTCGCTTATTGAAAAGTTACGCGAATTCTACCCTTTATCCATAAATAACATTGCATTAATTAAATTATGTCTAATCCACAAACCACACCTTATGGGACTGTTGCGAATCTATCAGAATTACTAGCCTTACGCAATAAAGCTAAACAATTGCGATTAGGTTCTAAAGGCAAAGTCTTTGCTACTCGTAGCGGCAACCATTTATCAAGATTTCGTGGTCGTGGTATGGAATTTTATGAATCTCGACCATATCAAGCAGGAGATGAAGTGCGCAATATGGATTGGCGTGTCACGGCTCGTGCTGGAAAACCTCATGTTAAAATGTTTCGTGAAGAACGTGAACGTCCGGTATGGCTATTGGTTGATTTAGGCTTGAGTATGCGTTTTGGTACTAAAGTGGCATTTAAATCAGTAATCGCAGCACAAGCTGCGGCTCTTTTGGCCTGGGCTGCTTACGATCAAGGCGATAGGGTTGGAGGGATTATTTTTGATGAAACTCAACATTTTGAGAGTCGCCCCGCAGCACGTACTCGCAGTTTATTGCCTTTATTGCAAGCCTTGACCCAACTGCCATTAGCAACAGAAAAGAATAATGGAACTAATATAAACACTAATAGTAATAATAATAATAATACTAATACTAATAAAATTAATGGTAATCTTACTAATATTAATCTTAATAATATTAATAAAGGCTATAATAGCTTATCAGAAGCAGCACTACACCTACAAAAATTAGTACTGCCTGGTAGCATCTTGTTTATACTAAGCGATTTTTATGAATTACAACAAAACTATATCTCATGGCTTGCATCCTTAACAATTAAATGTGAAATAGTATTAATCCATATTTATGATCCTTTAGAACAACTAGCCCCAGCACCTGGATATTATCCAGTCACCAATGGATTTAACAAAGGCGTATTAGACATGACAAGACCCAAACAACTACAACATTGGCAACAACGCTTTGGAAATCACATCAAACTACTTAAATCTATAGCTTATCAAAATCAAGCCCTTATGTTAAGCATAGCCACAAATGTTGCTGTAGAAGATGCCTTATTGCATGGATTGTATCCACAATCTTCCAAGAAAACTACGCAAAAATACTAACATTAAATCGAATGGAATATGAAGCCAAAAAATAGTAATGCCTCAATATCAAACTCTGTACCACCAAATTCTAAAAATCAAGCGCAAGTTTTTCTTAAAACTGCAGGACTTAGAAACACAGCACCGCGCAAAATGATCTTGGATATTTTAATAAATAGTCCACATTATCATTTCAGTGCAGAAAATCTCTACAGTACTCTTAAAGAATATGGTCATTCTATAGGGATTGCTACCATATATCGAGTCCTAGCTCAATTTGAAAACGCTGGATTAGTAACTCGACATCAATTTGGTGGTACTACAGCGTATTTTGAATTAACACAACCAGGACACCATGATCATCTTATGTGTTTGACTTGTGGTAAAATCATCGAGTTTCGGGATGATGAAATTGAGCACCTACAAAAAGAAGTAGCCAACAAACATGGCTTAACTCTTACCGCTCATACCTTATACATCTTTGGAACTTGTAAAGATCCTGAAAATTGTTTGCATAATCAAGATAAACAATGAATTGTTGGGCACTGGTTCAGTATAAATCATCAACTAACATTATGTTATTTTAAAACAATTTTTACTATGCTATTATATAAAATCGTCTCAAAATTTTATTTTTTATCCTAGAGATAGTGTGATAGTGTCAATTTAAAAAATTTGCTTGTAAATTTTCTATTGTGAGATCTTACAACTATTATAAAAATAATGGTAATATAATTATGATGTTATGTTCAAACATCAGACTGAACCAGTCCCTACGCACTGGAATCGTTACAGTCTGGTGCCAAGGCAAAACCCAGGTACCAGATTGTCATACGTTATTGAGAACCAAAATTAATTCATAAGCAATAATTATAATTCTATAAATTTTTTTATGTTGACAATATAACGTTTACGTAATATTTATATTTTGAACTAACTTTCAATTTAGATTTAAATTAAATCTAAATTAAATCTAAATTAAATCTAAATTAAATCTAAAGTAGATTTAATTTAGCCCAATTTATCTTCAGACGATGTTATATTAAGGGATATATAAAATGAACGTAAGTGATATTTTAATTCATATCAATAATACGTTAAACGCCGAACAACGTGAGGAATTGCAAGAATCCATGCGAAATATAGATGGTGTTATTGCTCCGCGCTTTACCGCCAATAAAGATCATCTATTATTAGTTGCATTCAATCCTGATAAAACTTCAACTAGCGCATTGTTATCTAAAGTTCAGTCTTATGGTTATCATGCACAGTTAGTAGGCGTATAAGAATATTTGGTATCCTTCATTTTCCAGTTTATACTTTTAATCGTTCCCACACAGAGCATGGGAACGATTAAATATGCGTTTCTTTTCAGATTATAATTGAATGCAATGAGGCTTATAATACAATGGATTCTGCTCCTTTGTACAAAATAGGTGAGGTAGCTACACAACTTGAAACGACTACTCGAACATTGCGCTTTTATGAAGAAGAGGGATTAGTAACAGCAAGACGTACCATTAAAGGTACTCGCTTGTATTCAGAAACAGACATAATTAGATTCCGTAGCATTTTAAATTTAGCTCAAGCTGGAATTCCTTTAGCTTTAATTAAGGAATTAGCTACTACCCGCGAAAAATTTTCTACAGGAAAAGATGCGAGTAAAAATGTGCAGGCGATTCTTGCTAAATTACAATCCCAAGTTTTAAAACAAAATGAGTTGTTAAATTTTTTGAAAATAGAATTATCTAATGCTATGAAAATGTTAAACCAGTGTACAAAATGCAAAAATTTACCTACTCGTAAAGGTTGCCCAAAATGTCCAGTAAATTTTGGTATTAGAACATCAGAAATATTAAATTTATTATGGGAGCAAGATCTTTAAGTTGGGTTGACGATGAGTCCATCAACCCAACCTACACTAATTTTTTGGCTATTCCTTTACCATAAGTTGATGGTGGCAGTAGTTTACCTTCTTTTTCCATAAATCTAGCCATTCATCTACTATTGGGGACTGGTTCAGTCTGATGTTTGAACATAACATCATAATTATATTACATTATTTCTATAATAATTGTAAAGTCTCACAATAGAAAATTTACAAGCAAATTTTTTAAATTGACACTACCACAATATCTAGGACAAAATTTTGAGACGATTTTAGAGGATAGTGTAATAAAAATTGTTTTTAAATAACATAATGTTAGTTGATGAATTAGACTGAACCAGTGCCAAGAAGTCTATGCATAATTACTAACATTAAATCGACTGAAATATCAAATGAATACCAACTAAAGTCATAAGATATATAAAGGTATCTTTTAAGATGACTTCATCTATCTGTTGAGCTAAACGCGGACCTAATTGCCCACCAATAATAGTCCCTATAGCTCCCCAAACAAAATAAATCCAATAAGTAGGAAACGATGATAAACCATGACTTAGAGATGCAATACTTGCTAAACCAAACATAACCGGAATGACGCTTGCTACAGCCTCTGGCATTGATAATCCTAGGCGACTCCGTAAAGGTGGTACTAACCACTCGCTAATCCCTACTGATAAACTACCCATCATAAAACCAAAGAAAGCTGGTATCGGAAGAATTTTAAGTAGTAATACTCTATCAAAACTATATTTTTTATCAGCAGCCAAAGGAACAGCAGCAGTCACAAACAGAATTGCAAGTGTTAAAGACATAACTCCTAAAGCCATTTGGACTAATTGTTGTGGTAATCGTAATGCTAAAATACTACCAATAATCACTCCTGGCAGTGCAACTATAAAAATTAGTACTACTAGATGGGTTTTTACTAGTCCAGATTTTATGTAAGCAATACTGCCACTACCTAGACCTACTACTTGAATCATTAGAGAGGTAGTTACGGCTTGATGGGGAGGTAATCCAAAGCCAAGTATAAATAGGGGAGTCCAAAGAATTCCTCCACCGATACCTAATGCAGTAACGAGTGTAGAAATAACGATCCCTGAACATAGCAAGATTAATCCATCTGCCATATTTATTGGCCCCGGTTTCGCGTAAAAATTTCGTTTTAAACGGAATTAATCTTTAAATTGGGTTGCAATAAGCTAGCACCTGGAACTGGTTAGTTCTTGGTGCCATTAATTTTCATCTTGAGTTTGGCTTATTTACCTTCGCCGCATTTACCTTCACCGCATTTGCCTTCTTCAGTACCTTTATCTTCACCACAATATATAGCAAGTTGCTTATAGCCGCTATCTAGTTCTTTAAGTCCAAATGGATTTACATCGGCTTGTACAGGGCCTAAAGCTAAAGCACCAACAACACCAATAGTAGCAGTAACGGAATTTAGGGTTTTGGACATCGTTTTTGTTCCTCAATATTTAAATAGTTTTAATTCGGATTCAGTATTTTTTAACAATTAGTTTGTTAACATTTTTAAGTATGTTGGTAATCTTGAAATAAATATATCTCAAATTTTATCCGATTGTAATTCAAATATATTTATGCTTTTAATAATTTTTAGTTTGGTAGAAAACAAAATCTGCGGTACTATCTTTTAAAGATAGATATAAATAGTATAAAATTGTTTAATTTAATTCTACTTTGTCACATTAAAACTTAACTTATTAATTTCCAAAGAATTGATGCAAAGTGTTGTTTTCAATAAAATAAAGGTCTTATTTGGTAATCTGACAAAGTAGAATTAAGCTGCACAATCCATTCATATAATATCAAGAGGATATAATATGCATAATTATATATATTTTGACATGTTAACAAAATCGATAACTTTTTTGAAAACACTAGCTATATTAATGAGCGGGATGCTATTTGTTAATGAAATAGCCTTAGGAGGATTCTACAAATGGGTAGATGCCGATGGCAAAATACATTTTTCTGATAGAGTCCCACCAAATGCAGCAGGTTTTGGAAGAAAAGTTCTTGATAATGAAGGTGTAACTACTGAAGTTATAAAACCACCTAAAACTTGGGAAGAACTACGGGAAGAACAAGAGAAAGCACGTCAAAAAGCTAAGCTTGCAGAAGAACAAGAACGTCGTAAATTAGAAGCAAGACGCCTTGCTGCTATAGAACGTCGAAAAGATGAAAAACTACTGCGTGTCTTTCAGAGCACTGATGCGATACGTTCTGACCGGGATGATCAAATCGCTGCAATAGACAGCCAAATAGTATATTTACAAAGAATTAGAAAAAAACACCAAGAAGAACTTGAAAAGCTTCAACAACAAGAAATTGCAGCACAACTTTCACGCCGAAATGTTAAAGTTGCAAAAAAAATCAGGAAAACATTAAAGCTTCTTAGTGATACTTATGACAAAATTCAGCGCAAAGAATTGGAAAAAAACACTATTCATATCCGTGCCGAACAGGATTTAAAGCGGTTTCGACGGCTTAAAGGCCATGCGCAAGTAGATGAACAAGATGATGTTCCACCAACGCTTGACAATATATTGCCTTGCGGTACAGGCCTAGTATGTGAAAAAACTTGGGAGCGTGCAGAGCAGTTTGTGAATAATTATGTTACTACCGGCATTCCAAGCAAACAGGATTTTATGATTATTGGTAAGCTCCCCAAGAAGGATGATGATATTAGTATTACAATATCTAGGATTCGCAATCCAGGACAGCCTGATATACTATATATGGATTTATATTGTAACAGCAGTGCAAAAGGTCAGAAAACATGCAGTAGCGATAAAGTTTCTAAAATTCGTAAAGCCTTTCGTACCGAAGTTGGCGGCTTAGCACCTTGAAATAATGCTATCCTTTGTTTAATTAACAGGGGCGTTCCCATGCTTACTGTGGGAACGTAAAGCATCATACCTACCATATAATGTAAATAAATCTTATGGCTATCTATGCTATTGGCGACATTCAGGGATGTTATAACGAACTACGCATCTTGCTAGATAAATTGCACTTTGATCCATCTAACGATCAACTATGGCTAGTTGGAGATTTAGTAAATCGTGGTACAGGCTCACTTGCGGTATTGCGTTTCGTCAAAACCTTGGGAAACCAAGCCGTGACTGTATTAGGCAATCATGATATGCATCTATTAGCAATATCTGAAGGCAACTTAACACACCATAACAATAATTCCTTAGATGCAATATTAAAAGCTCCAGATCGTGATGAATTACTAAATTGGCTACGACATCGCCCTTTATTATACCAAAATAAGACCCAAGGCTTTACTTTATTACATGCTGGGTTACCACCACATTGGACTCTTGAGACTGCACAAAGTTATGCCCAAGAAGTTGAAACTGTATTGCAAAGCAATGATTTTACTGTGCTTATGCAAGATCTGTATGGTAACCAGCCTAATTATTGGACGGATGACCTTACTGGTATAAGTCGTTGGCGTTATATCATAAACTGTCTGACCCGTTTACGCTATTGTGCTCCAGATGGGACTTTGGGGCTTAAAGAAAAAGGTCCACCTGGTTCGCAAATGCCAGGTTTATTACCTTGGTTTAAAATCCCAGGTCGCTTGAGTGCAAAAGAGCGTATTATTTGTGGTCATTGGTCAACATTGGGATTAAGTATTTGTAATAATGTTTGGTCTCTGGATACTGGTTGTTTATGGGGTGGGCATCTTACGGCATTGCGTGTGGATAAAGAATCTCCTGAGATTGCATTACAAATAGAGTGCTACTAGAGTGCTACTTCACCAGTTTTAGATAATGCTTTAAATATTATTGCTTGAAATTTGGGAATGATGTGGCGACGTTAAGTATGTAAAGTTCCAGCAATGGTATGATCAATAACACCAGCAACAAATTTCGGATAGAATGCCAACTGGCAAAAATGGACACGTCTACAATTTGTGGAAACGTTCTAATTCATAGGACGCAGAGCGGTAGAGTGGGCTGCCCACCTTTGATGCATTCCTACGCAGAGCGTGGGAACGATAATAATATTACCAAAGCCACTTTACATATGAATAAAAACAAGTATACACTATAAAAATATACAAATCGATTAGATATCGATTCTTAATCAAAAAATGAAAATATAATTAAACAACAAAATAATAAATATGCATTTACACGAATTCCAATCTAAAAAATTGCTATCCCAATTTGGAGTTCCCATTCCGCGTGGTACTCCAGCAACTAGTGCTGAAAATGCACACCAAGCTGCAGAAGCACTTGGTGGTAAATCCTGGATGGTCAAAGCCCAAGCCCATACTGGTGGACGTGGTAAAGCCGGCGGTGTATTATTAGCCAAAAGTTTAGATCAAGTAGCCCAAGAAACCCAACGTCTTATTGGCAGCCGTCTCATCACCCATCAAAGTGGACCTCAAGGCTTACCAGTTAATACAATACTAATTGAAGAACCTACTAATATTGATCGCGAACTATATCTAAGCCTACTAGTAGACCGCTCTGCACGGCGCAATCTAATCATGGCATCTAGTGCTGGTGGCATGGATATTGAAGAAGTAGCAGCTAAAACACCAGAGAAGATCTTAACTACTCATGTAGGCCTAGCGGCAGGACTACAACCCTGGCAATGCCGTAAACTGGCCTTTGGGCTAGGTTTAGCTGGTAGCCAAATCAAAGAATTACAAAAAATTTTGGATGGTTTGTATCGCCTTTTTTGTACCTGTGATGCTAGTCTATTAGAGATTAATCCATTGGTGGTACGCCAAGATGGTACTCTTATTGCCCTAGATGCCAAGATTAATCTTGATGAAAATGCTCTATATAGGCATTCTGAATTAGTAGCATTAAGAGACCCAAGCCAAGAAGATGCTCGCGAAATGGCGGCTAAAGAACAGGATCTTAACTATATAAGCCTAGATGGTACGATTGGTTGTATGGTAAATGGTGCTGGATTAGCTATGGCAACTATGGATTTAGTACAATTGCATGGTGGTACTCCCGCTAATTTCCTAGATGTAGGAGGCACCGCAACAGCAGAACGGGTCGCTATTGCCTTTAAACTCGTCCTCTCTGATCCTAAAGTCAAGGCTGTATTAGTAAATATCTTTGGTGGTATTGTAAGATGCGATCTAATTGCAGAGGGTATCATACAGGCTGTTAAAGAGGTAGGTATCAAGGTTCCAGTTGTAGTGCGCCTCGAAGGTACAAATGCTACTCAAGGTCTTAAACTTTTAGAGGCAAGTAATTTAAAACTTACTACAGCCAGTACCTTACAAGATGCCGCTGATAAAGTAGTAGCAGCCACGGAGAATCCAGCATGAGTGTTCTAGTCAATAAAACCACTAAAGTGATTTGCCAAGGCTATACTGGTAAACAGGGGACGTTTCATAGCGAACAAGCTATTGCTTATGGAACTAATGTAGTAGGCGGTGTTACGCCAGGTAAAGGCGGCCAGACCCATTTAGATCGCCCCGTCTTTAATACTGTAGCTGATGCAGTTCGAGATACCAATGCGGATGCTACTATGATCTATGTTCCAGCAGCTTTTGCTGCTGATGCAATATTGGAAGCTGCTAATGCTAACATCAAAGTCATAGTCTGTATTACCGAAGGCATTCCAGTACAAGACATGCTAAAAGTTCGAGCAGAACTGGCAAGCTGTAACTCAACACTAATTGGCCCAAATTGCCCTGGAATTATTACCCCTGGAGAGTGCAAGATTGGCATTATGCCAGGACATATTCATACAGCCGGATCAATAGGCATTGTCTCTCGTTCGGGGACTCTTACTTATGAATGCGTATTTCAGACTTCTCAAGCTGGCCTAGGACAAAGCACCTGTATTGGTATTGGGGGGGATCCAATTCAGGGTCTTAACTTTATCGATTGCCTGAAACTGTTTCAAGCCGACCCTATAACCAAAGGCATAGTCATGGTAGGAGAGATTGGTGGCACTGCCGAAGAAGAAGCTGCTGAGTTTATTCAGTCTGAAGTAACTAAGCCTGTGGTAGCCTATATAGCTGGTGTTACTGCACCACCTGGTAAGCGTATGGGTCATGCTGGTGCTATAATTAGTGGTGGCAAAGGTACTGCTGAAGGTAAATATGCGGCATTAGATGCAGCTGGGGTAACTACAGTGCGTTCTCCAGCTTTAATTGGTTCTCGCATTGCAGAATTGTTGAAGTAGATAGTTCACCCCACTTTTTGATTCTACTGCTTTCTGGGGGGTAGTACTATCCTACGTATAAGTAGCTTTGTCAATATTGATAGTACACATTTACAATCCTTTTTTTGGATATAAGTAATTTGTGGCTCATAATTTTATTTAGTATTATCAAATACATATATACCAACAGAAAGCGGTAGAATCAGGAAATATTCGTATTTATTAAAATAAGTATATATTTCCCAAAAAATATGCTATATTCATTATAACCTAAGATAATTCAAGGTAAACCATGAAATGCCTAAGACTAAACCAAACTTAAAGATAGCATCAGAAACCTATTGGATGCATAAGAATACAGCAGGCATAGACTTTTTCCTAAACAAATCAACACGTAAATGCGGTATCCATATTCGTGGTCTTGCTAAACTTTGTGGTGTTGATGAAAGTACAATTCGAGGTGTGTTTAGAAAGTCTGAAAAAGCAAGGGGGGACTTGCGGGGTTTAAGAGAATCCGAACTTTATAAGATATTGAAAGATAGGGATATTTTCCTTAGAGACTTGCGGGGTTTAAGCCCTATCTTAAATGGTAAAGAGGTGAAAGTAATACTTGCGGATGTATGTTTTGATGTTGCCCATTACTATGCAAGAAAAGGTTACAAAGAAGCTTTGGACACTATAGGCAAGATGGGACGTTTTGGTACCGAACAATTTATTATGATCCAAGTAGGCTT
>LFCU01000139.1 GCA_001044195.1 Candidatus Achromatium palustre | reverse complement strand
GATTGCAAATTAGCTTATGGATATGCTTAAGACTAGGTAATCAAACAATAAAAAACAATAAAAAAGGCCCGATCATTCGGGCCTTTTTTATGGTCTTAATCCCCTTTCAAACGAGAAAGTTAGCCAGGCAGAGTGGGTGGACAAACAGCCATATCGTTTGTATTTCGTGTGGGCATGATGAGTCCGTGCCCACCCTATCTGGAAAGTTTAGGTAATATTTGTATTCACAAGTTCCATCAAGTCTTTTGTTATTTTTGGATGCAAACTTTTGCCTCTATGAAAAGGAACCACAAATCTGTCTGATCCCTTTTGATATATTCTATGACTTCCTTTGTTTCTTATATTTTTAAACCTGCTTTAAGCAATATTTTTTCAGCTTGTTCTGCTGTAAAAACTGGGAGTTTAGGCAACATTCACCTTCCATGAAGTTGTTAATATTTCTTTGCTTAAACAGGCTATTTGCTCTTCGTGTGATAATGTTTCTATATAAAGATCGATAGCTTCTTTTATATTTGTTAACACCTCATCCAACGAATCTCCTTGGGAATGGCAACCTTTCATTTCTGGACAAAATGCATAATATCCATGCTCATCTTTTTCTATAACTATGTTTGCTTTCATGTAGTTTTATTCCGTTTAGCATAGCAAGTGCAGATAGCATAGCATATTTGTTGACAACTACAAAAATATAAAAGCCCAATAATTCGGGCCTTTTTTATTATGGTTCTTAATCCCCTTTCAAGCGGGGAAGTGAGTCAAACCTCGTAATCTAGAGTATGAAAAATCTCTACCCCGTCTTAATCCCCTCTCAAGCGGGGAAGTGAGTCAAACCCAAGTGTAGAGACCTAGTGATGAAAGATAAAGGGTCTTAATCCCCTCTCAAGCGGGGAAGTGAGTCAAACCAGCTACCATGAGTTCGTACAGTGCTTTTACACGTCTTAATCCCCTCTCAAGCGGGGAAGTGAGTCAAACAGGATGCTAGGCAAGCTTATGGTGAGATTCAAAGGTCTTAATCCCCTCTCAAGCGGGGAAGTGAGTCAAACTCATATCACAGCGTTCAAATCACAGATTACCAGAGTCTTAATCCCCTCTCAAGCGGGGAAGTGAGTCAAACCTGTTAAGTATGGACTGTATAGTAGGTTAGATTCGGTCTTAATCCCCTCTCAAGCGGGGAAGTGAGTCAAACCGGAAGCGCATATGTTGTAGACGAAATTTACACCATGTCTTAATCCCCTCTCAAGCGGGGAAGTGAGTCAAACCCAATACACCAGGATTTAACACCAAACTTCCACGGTCTTAATCCCCTCTCAAGCGGGGAAGTGAGTCAAACTCCCGATGGAAGTTCATATATCGTGGATGAATCTTGTCTTAATCCCCTCTCAAGCGGGGAAGTGAGTCAAACTCTACATCGATTTCTTGTGTGCGAGCCATGGGTCTTAATCCCCTCTCAAGCGGGGAAGTGAGTCAAACGAGGGAGTGACAAGGTTTGGAAACAAGTTAGGACTGTCTTAATCCCCTCTCAAGCGGGGAAGTGAGTCAAACAGCACTGGTAGTGCTCCATGGCCATTATATAAGTCTTAATCCCCTCTCAAGCGGGGAAGTGAGTCAAACGACCCTTACCGGCCCTATGGCCGTGTGGAGTTGTCTTAATCCCCTCTCAAGCGGGGAAGTGAGTCAAACCCTATCCGAAGGTATAACTTGAATAAAATTAATAGGATAGAGTGTCTCATAAAAACCACCAAAAACCACTTTTCGAATTAGCTGTAAAAGAGCTGAAATTATCAGTTTGACTACTGTATCTAGTATAATGACATTTTTTGTAAAAACAACCCTTTCTTTCATCAAAATTTCTTATCATAACAATAAGTTTTACTTATGAAAGAGTTGTAGTAAAAATAACCTATAGATAAATCCATACAAAATATCATGTTAAATTTCTTAAAAACCCCAACGGTCACCCCGGAAATACCAATTTCTATTCTTTCTCTAAAGCATTGATATTTATAATTTATATGCTTGATATCCCCATAAAAATGAGGATACAAGACCAATTATACATCCTTGACTACAGGGATTACAATACGCTCCCCCAAAAAAATCATCTCGGTCCCTGGCCCGGCAATACGAGTTTTACTGTGCTTTAATGTCAATTGCAACAACTTAAGCTGCTGTTCTGCATACTCAAGAGCCAAATTAGCCTTATCTTTAGAAGTAGCAAACAACAAAAAATCATCGGCAAAACGTACAAATGTAATCCCCTTATTAACTAAAGCCCGATCAAAAATATCAAGATATAGATTACACAAAAATGGAGATATGGTCGCGCCTTGCGGGATGCCGCGTCGTCCATCAAATAACGCATTATGCAGACTATGATTACGTAACCATAGACGCATAATGCGGCGTACTTGACGATCCCGAATGTAACGCCTTAGTAATGGCTCCAAACGCGAATGCGGGATGCGATCAAAAAAACTCTCAACATCTGCATGTATCAACCAGGTTAAACCACAGCGTACCCGCTCGCGGGCTTTGGAAACAGCCATTTGCGTACTGCGTTGAGGACGATAGGCATAACTATCAACATGAAAGATACCTTCACCTATGGGTTCTAATATGTTTAATACCAAACGTTGCGCCAATTTATCTCTTAGAGTTAAAGCTGTGATTACACGGTCTTTGCCATCTGCCTTTTTATGAGGAAACTGGCGTAACCGATCTGGATAATAGCGATGAGAACGCATCTCATCTACTAATTGCAATAGATGCTGTAGCAGATTGCTTTGCAATTCTTGAGCATTTATTCCAACCTGCCAGGGCGCATCATCATTATGCAACCTTTTCCAAGCACGGTTTATGTTTTCTGGGCTAGTTATTTGCTGAAATAATCTACCCATATTTTGAAACCTCCAGATATATTTTTTAATTTTGTTCCCATGCTTTGCATGGAAACGATGGTCTAAGAATATGCGATTATTCTTATGCTCCATATTTAGGCAATAAGGCCCGCACCTGCTTTACCTCACGTAAACATTGGCTACGTAAGCTGCGAGGATGCTGATCTGCAACAGTAGATACCATTGCGCCATCATATACAGGCCAGGCATCACGAATATCAGCCCAATGTGCATAATATAAAGTACGTCCTTCCCGAGTTAGACGACAGCCATGGCTAGTATTGGTACGAAAATGTTCTGGAGTTAAGACTTGATCTAAAAGCTGCAAAGAAAAGGCATCGATTCCAGGACGTAATGGCTCCATGCAATCAAATACTAAAGAATAACGTCCTGGATAATCCTGATGCAAAAAGCCTAAAGCTGGATCGAGACCACACAAGGTAACCACTTGCTGCACTTCACTACTAAGTAATGTATAGCCTAAGGATAGTAAAGAATTTAGCGGATCTAATGGAGGACGACGATTGCGACCAGAAAATCGCCAGTGGGGTTGAAGAGCACTGCTTAACCAGCCGAACCAGACAACCGCCGCCGCTCCTTCACAACCCATTAAGCAAGAAGTCTGGGTACAAGTTGCTAATTGCTCGATTCGGGCCTGGATATTTTGTAAAGCTGTATCAGCGATGGGTAATGGTTTAATAAACGCTGGGAATGTAGATTGTTGAGCTGCAAATTTCAGCAATGCAGCTATATTATATAGCTTACGTTCTACTACATGTCGTGCCAAATTCAATGCTACAGCAGTATCAATAGTATGTTGAGCGCGGCGATAGTGTAATGTAGCTTGCAAGCCCGCCCCTATCCAGGTAGCGATCTCCTGGCCACGCTGTGCCAATAAGGTAACTGGAACATGGCGTTGCGCTAATGCCCGCCATAAATCACAGGATACCGAGGCATTGCCATGTACTGCCATGCCTTCGATGAGATTAAGAGCTATACGCTGCATCCCACCTTCTGGATCACGTATAATCACCGACTTACTATCTAAGTTTACTTGTACACCACGGCGATCAATTACGAGCCATATTCCGTCAGACATGGAAGATCCTCAATATGTTTCTGAGTTTGCCCCAAAATCCTATGACAGGTGGCTGGATTTTAGGTTTGGGCTTGGCGGCAAATGGATTATAGCCATGCATCCAGACGTTGCTGGGTTTATCAATTGGATAGATACGTACGTCATCCTGTTGTTTGTGAATAATCTTTGCTACATCTTGCAATATAGTATTGATTTCCTTGCTAGTAGCATGAAGAAAGAATACAGATTCCTGCATAGGAATCCCGCGTTTGGATAGGCTGCGATGGACGCGCTGCCGACGGGCTTGTGCTTGCACATCATAAGCCAAAAGATACCAAGCAACTCGTGAAGCCATAAAATTAACTCCTAAACCATAAAGTATGTTTTAGCTGGTTGGATCAGATCTGCCACACTTTAGGAAAAATTTGCTGGCTCTTAACTGTGCCACAAACCCTTACAGGTCGATAAGTATCCAACCAAGCCAGCATGATTCGATCAGTATTTGGATCTATCAATTCCCCAAGGCGTAAAAAGATTTCATCGGCCTCTTTAGCCGTTAATAGGCATTCGTGGACGGAAAATTGGCCATCACTCCGCCATCCACGCACTAACTTTAAGGCTTGGCGGCGGCGCGGATGTTCGCTGATATCATAGGCTATGATAGCCGCCCGGCGGCGACGATTTTTTAACAGAAATTCAAACATGGCTATAATCATTTGGCAGCGATAGGATGTGCGACTGTACGCAGTTCATCAACTGGCATGGCCTGAGCTATATTACAAGTCTGCATAACCTTGGTTATAGTCGCATCTGGAGTTTTAGAGAATAGATTGGTAAGTTGTAGAACTTGATGATCTATAAATTCACGAGATAATGGCCGATAATTGGCACGTAGGGTTTTACTAGCGGTGATAGCACTACAGGCACTGCGTAACGTCAAATCAGACTCTAACAATGGATAGTTAGCACTAATCAGATTGGCTAGACGCTGTTGTAAATTTTGTAATTCATAGCGTTGGGCTTTAAGCTGTTTCACTAAAGCGGCTTGATCTTGGACATGTTTGGCTAACCGTTGCCGCACTTCACGCATGGCATTTAGAGTTGCTAAATCTAAACGCAATTGATTGCGACGTGCTAATTGCTGCGCTGGATTTTGATTCATCGCTTGACATTGGTTTTGGGCTTTGGTGATTAACACCTGCTGTTCTTGATTTAAGGCTTGTACTAATTGACTATGTTGCTGATTCGTATCTTTAGTAATGGCTTGGATGTTAGTTGTGACTAGTTTAAGTTCTTGGGTTATAGCGGTCTTTGCTTTGGTAACTCGTTTGGCTATGGGCATTTTAAAAAATACCCAACTATTGCCAGAACACCAATCGGCGTAAGCATTGGAATGTATAGGCAATATAGCACTGAATACAGCAATAATAGCGATGTATCGAATATGTGTCACTAGATGGTTTATCATGTTGGTTGGTCTTCATATCAGTAAAGTTATAGCTTGTAGACTAGTAGGCTATAATACTGTTGCAAAAGAATATTGCTTTGCAATGACAAGCTTGTCTTTGTAAATATAGGATAATGTTGGGTTGCAAACATACGCAACCCACTCTACTTAACTAGGTAGGGTGGGCATGATCTCATCGTGCCCACGCGGTATCCTTGTTGTTTGAATTGCGTGGGCAAACGATACAGCCGTTTGCCCACCCTACATGGCTTTCAGTCCATAGCGATTTATTTTAGGAATGGTGCGCAATGTACACCCTACGATCTAGTAATTAGCGAAACAACATAACAAGCTTGTCTTCAATCAAGGATTGCCCTTTGTAAATTATTATAGTGGCTTAGAGGATTTCAAGCATGAAAAGACTACTTATTGCTGCTGTTATTCCAATAACGCTCTACATTGTTGATGCCATGTTTCATGGAGCAATCGGAGCTTTTTTTCAAGTATTAATCGAACAATCCTTTTTGAAACCTCCAAACAAGAAGCCTAATAATTTCCCAAAAGGGATATATAAGGGTACTAACAATCCATCAGATGTTCCTTCACCAATTAAAACTGTACAAAACACTATTCAAATAGATGGCACTGATTTAATCGTTAAAATTGAAGTGCAAACAATAACGGGAAGACCAATTCAAATACGTTTAGGAATCTTAGGGTATCCTGTGGGCTTGTATAACATTAACGATTTGGAATACAACCAGAAAATTACAGCTCGTATTTTTGAGTTAATAAACATTGCAGATATTCCTATAAATGCATCCATAAATGTCGTCATAGTTGGTATTGCGGATGGTATTCGTGTAAAAAATTCAAGTCGTTATAATGGTGATTTAGGAAGCATTGATTTTGTCTATTATTCGGACAACACGAAAAGACGGATTCACCTCAAAAAGAATGATAAGTTAATCAATGAATACATAGCTTTTTTAAGGGCTTATAGTCTTAGATATGTATTGATTCGTATGCTAGGTGAGGTAGCAATTCCAAAAATAGAAATCCAAACAAGAACAACTAGTAAAAAGGGTTCTATGTATAGAGGTGTCTTTGGTAAGATTTCGATTTTTGATAAAACGAGAATGGAATTAGCAATTCAGTAATTTAGGGAGAACAAATAGGAGTGGAATGCGTACCTTTGAGATGGTGCGCAATGCGCACCCTACGAATAAAAAAATTAGGTAAACCATAGTTCAAAAAACTGCATATTTTTGACAATTATCAAATCACTAACACTCCATAATATAACTCGATATGACTACAGCAGATATAATAGACCCAGCCGCACCTCATACTTATCCAAGTCGCATCTTACTCATGGTTACAGGCCGTTCGCCACAAATTATCACTGAAACCATATATGCCCTATGTTGCAAACAAGAACCAGCGTTTATCCCTACTGAAGTCCAGATCATAACCACCAGTGAAGGAGCTGAAGATGTGCGGTTATCCCTATTATCCGAAGATCCAGGCTGGTTTAGGAGATTACGTAACGACTGGAACCTACCAGAAATCAGCTTTGGCTTAGAACAGATTCATATTTTAACCAAGACAGATGGCCAATCACTTTCGGATATCCGTACTCACGCAGATAATGATCAAGCGGCGGATTATATTATAGATAAAGTACGGCAATTAACTGCTGATACGCAATGCGCTTTACATGTATCTCTAGCTGGAGGTCGCAAGACTATGGGCTATTTTCTAGGCTATGCCTTGTCCTTATATGGTCGTCCTCAGGATCGGCTTTCCCATGTCTTGGTTAATCAGCCCTTTGAATCCAATCGGGATTTTTTCTACCCTACTCCAAATTCACGCATCATCTATACCGTGCATCCTGCACCAACCCAGCAGCGACCTATCGATGCTAAGGATGGCCAGGTAACGTTAGCAGATATTCCATTTGTGAGGCTGCGGAATCTATTGGATGATTCCCTTAATGTCTTGCAAACTGGCCATTTGAGCTTTAGTAAAGTAGTGGCAGCGGCTCAAAAGGCTTTAGAGCCGCCAGCGGTAACTGTTGATTATCGGTTAAAATCTAGCTGCATTCGGATTCATGATGGTCAAGAGGTGAAACTTAGCCCTGCTAATCTAGCTTTCTATGGGTGGTTAGCCAGGAGGCGCAAGTTAGGCAAGGAACCAGTCGAGATTGCCAGGAAATCTTTAGAGTCATATAGTCCAAGGCTTTATGCGGTATTAGCCGAACATCTTCAGGAATATCTTGCTGAAGAGCAACATGTGGATAAAAGAAATAATGCGAGTGTGGATAGGAAATTAGAAGAAATGGAGGTGATGACTTATCAGTATTTTCATCAACGCAAGACTAGTATTAAGGATAGTTTGGAACAGGAGTTAGGACCATTGGCAGTGCGCTATGAGATTCAGCAGCTTGTAAAGGGTAAACCTGGTAAATATGGTTTAGACATAGCACCAAAGTGCATTGATTTTATGTATGACACAATCTGATTCTATTATTTTCATAGAACTCGTAGTTGCTAATACATGGTGAGGCATAAAATATACTGTGAATCAACAAAATCTCCATCTTTACTAATTACAATACGTTCCTCTTGACATGCCAACGCAATTATTTCAATATCTGGAGTCGCATTTGCAAGGGGAAGTTCCAAAGTATGTAATACATCGTGCCCTTGTGCACTGAGTTTACGTGCAAGCCGTTTCGGAAGTTGTGCATCAATTATAAATTTCATGCAGCAAGTAAATCGATACGTTTGGTACGAGCCATAAGGGCCGCAAAGGCGAGTACAGCTAAAATATCTTCTCGGGTCAGATCTCCATAATCATTTAAAATGTCATCAATAGTCATACCACTTGCTAATCACTCTAAGACATTCTCTACAGGGTAACGTAACCCACGAATACATGGTTTTCCATGACAAATGTTGGGTTCTATGGTAATACTTGTCATTTTTTCTTCTCTAAATTATTATGAAGCTAAATTATTATGAAGCTAATTAAGCTTCAGATGATAATCCACAGCTACTTGCTGTTATGCCAAGTAAATAAGCCATGATTGTTGTCTTTTTACTTTTTCAATAAACATAATATTTGTTAATTTATACATAATATTATTAAAATTAAATATTAACAATAAAAAATTACATAAATCATGATTCAAAAAAAGCCCGAATATTCGGGCTTTTTCGTTTTTAATCCCCTTTTTAAGAGGGGAAGTGAGTCAAATTGGGTACGTTTTGGCTCCGCTGGTTATGGTGTCTTAATCCCTTTTCAAGCTCGTAGGATGGGTAGAGCCAAAGCAAAACCCATAATTTTTAAGTACCTACGGGCTTTATTCATTGGTGTTTTATGGTTTGAATACCCAAAAAGATATAATAGCGCATAAAAATTTTCTAAAAAGTCTTGACAACCGAATTTGTTTGTCTATTATATATAGAACCTAAGCAAAATCTTAGGTCAAGGATTACCTATCCTGTAGCTCTTCGGCGTTCAACGCCATAATTCATTGGCGTTTGTTATATCTGCATCTCTATCAGTGGGCAGATGAGGCACCGCAAGGTGGCTGGGTTCCGAAGACCAGTATAGGTAACCTCATACGCGACCCGCTGGCATTTCTTACCTATAATCTCAGCGGCTCTTAAAATAATTTAACTTCGGAGTCGTTCATGACCCCTCAAGACTTACCTGTTGCCTTCTTAAATGAAGAAGGGCAAGCATTCACTACATCGTTGGTTATTGCTAAAGGTACTAACGTACAGCATAAGAACGTTCTGGAGCTAGTTCGCACTTATCTACCTGACTTGGAAGAATTTGGTCCAATCGCGTTTCAAACGCGAGTGGAAAAACGTTCTCATGGAGGCGGCCAGCCTACAGAATACGCGGAATTGAACGAACGGCAATCTACTTTAGTCCTCACCTACATGCGCAAT
>LFCU01000155.1 GCA_001044195.1 Candidatus Achromatium palustre | reverse complement strand
ATTATGTTATTTAAAAACAATTTTTATTATGCTATCCTCTAAAATCGTCTCAAAAATTTGTCCTAGACAGTGTGATAGTGTCAATTTAAAAAAAATTTGCTTGTAAATTTTCTATTGTGAGACCTTACAAATATTATAAAAATAATGTAATATAATTTATGATGTTATGTTCAAACATCAGACTGAACCAGTCCCATATTTGCTGATGCAATTATTATTTTAATCTATTGGATGTACAATGAATGTAATTCAGTTATCGATTTGGGATTTAAGTTTAGCAGCTCTTTTAGTACTAATTTTAGCTGGGATTTCCTTTGTATTAAACCTAAAACTAGAAAAACGCCTACTACTTGCAATTATCCGCAGTACCTTACAGCTTAGTCTCATTGGCTTGATTCTTAAATATCTATTTAAATTGGCCAATCCATTATTGATAGCTAGTCTTGCTATGATTATGCTATTGGTTGCAAGCTATGAGGTTATGGCCCGTCAACAACGCCGTTTTGTTGGTATCTGGGGACTAGGCATTAGCGTTTTGTCTATGGGTTTGTCTTCTTTTACTGTCACCCTGATTGCTTTAACTATTATCATACAACCCACACCATGGTATACCCCCCAATACCTCATCCCATTACTAGGCATGTTATTAGGAAATACTATGAACGGAATCGCCATTAGCTTAGAAAATTTAACTCAAAGGGCATGGCACGAACGTACACAGATTGAAGCGCGTTTAATGCTAGGTCAGGATTGGAATGAAGCTATCAGTCATCTTAGGAACGATGCGTTACGGGCTGGATTGATTCCTATTATTAATGCGATGATGGTGGCGGGGATTGTAAGTCTTCCAGGGATGATGACAGGACAAATTTTAAGTGGTACGCCACCTATGGAAGCGATTAAGTATCAGTTGTTGATCATGTTTTTGATTGCATCTGGTACTGGATTTGGTGCTTATGCTGCTGTGTGGCTTGGATCGCGGCATCTTTTTGATGCTAGAGAGCGGTTACGCTTAGATCGGTTACGTTCCAAATAACATCTCAATAATATAAGGTAAATTTTATGGTGCGCAATGCTCACCCTACCTGGCTTTTTTTATCCAGCCACATCGCTTAGGGTAAGCAGAATCGCTTTTTGGCAAGCGGAAAATCGCATGTAGATGGTCTGGTAACAGGATAATTCCCAGAATTTCAAATGGCCAGCGTTGCAAGCACTCACGCATTACGCCACCAAGTAACATCCAGCCCTTGGTCGTTATCAATATGGGTTCGCGACGTTTCGTGACAACAGTGAACATCAGGGGACAAATGCACGGTGCCATTGGGTCATGATGCTTCCTCGTTAGTATTTGTCGAGATAGAATTTGTGGTTATCGTTACGTGTTGTTTATTCAGCCAAAAAACTACATAGCTTACCTTGGTCGGTGTTCATCATGAATATGTCCGTACAGCGGACCCTACATGGCTTTGGCGGGTCAGGTTGACCCACATGTTATGTGTTTGCTATAGTTTGTAATACTTTGTATTACATTCAATTACACAAGGCCAGCAAATGAAAACTGAAATGCTAAGTGCTCGCATCGACCACAACACTAAAGCAGCATTTACTAGCATATGCAATGAACTAGGACTCAGCCCATCGCAAGCAATTAAACTTTTCGCTCGTGCGGTTGTTAATCATGGTGGTATACCTTTTGAATTAAAAGCTTTACAACCTAATAAAACAACTATTTCTGCTATGAATGAGCTAATCCAAGGTGAAGGTCAGCGAGCTGACTCTGTTGACGACCTTATATCTGAATTGACTGAAGGTAAATTAACTGCTGAATTATCTACAGGCAAAAAAGCCCGACGGCAATTGGTCGGCTGAAGCGCAAAGTTAGCCTGTTTTTCCTGTAAAATCATAAACAAATTTTTTCCTATCACTTCAGACAATTTTACAGGAACAGCATTACCGATTTGTCGTATTGTCTCTCCCCATGCTCCAGAAACATAAAAATCTTTGGGAAATGTCTGAATTAACTTTGCTTCATATGTTGTAAAGTAACGGACTTCACCATTTTCATAGCGAATCATATTTTCACCACCAGGTACACCATGACCACCTGCTTTTAAAGTTTTAGATGGCTGATCAATTTCACTACCTGTATGTCCTGGATATATTCTTGCTCCGTCTCTAAAAATATGATCTGGAATTTCATGGCTTTCATTAGGATGAGGGACACCTGTTAGTGCATCACGTACAGTTTGCCAAGGGTTTTCTTCTGGAGGAAAAAAACCATACTTATTTCTTAGTGCATTTGCCAACCTATTATTTTTTTGAATTGGTAAATCATGTTTTTTCCAATATCCACCAGTTACATATTTATCCCAATTTAATTTATCTTCAGAATGTGTGGGAGTAGGGAAGTCCCATTTTGCATTTAAATCAGAGCGTATACCAATTATAACAACACGTTCGCGCTTTTGTGGCACACCATAGTCCGCTGCATTCAATAACTTAAACTGCACATCATATTTAATACCACCATATTTATTCTGATCTATTTCCGTTAGTCTTTTTAAATGTTCTTCCCATCTTTCACCTTGTTTTATGGAGCAACATGGATAAGTTAAGCGAAGAATAATATAGTTAAAATATTGTGAGAATGATGCTCTTAAAAGCCCTTTCACATTTTCAAAAAAGAAGGCTTTAGGCTGTGGGTGCTCAATAGAGCGTACCGCATAAGGAAACATATCCCTGTTGTCTTGATGAGCTTTATGCTTACCGCCCATAGAAAATGGCTGGCATGGAGGCCCGCCAGCAACAATATCCACGCGCCCTACCGTGTTCAAATCAAAATTTGCAATATCACCTTCAAAGACAATTTCAGAATTAAAGTTTTTTCTAAGCGATGCACAGGCATCTTTATTGAATTCAACAAAATATGCATGCTGGAAACCAGAAATTTCTAGCCCTTTTGCTAATCCACCAGTACCAGAAAATATTTCAAGAGATATCATATGAATCATTGGCATCCTTCATTACCTTCCAAAAGTAGTTTACACTTTTTTAATTTGGAATAGGATATTCGCACCAGTATTGATAAGGAATATTTGGAATATAACCAATCTATAAATTGTAAACAAG
>LFCU01000243.1 GCA_001044195.1 Candidatus Achromatium palustre | reverse complement strand
AATTGTCCGCTTCAACGATTTGTTATCCTGAGTGACAACCGACCAAAGCGACTTGTTAGCCGCAGGAGTAATTCCGAATTCATCGGTCGGCTCCCGTGTTGAGTAGATGTAGACTGAGTTGCCAATCGGATCCATGACGGAGAAGACTCGGTCACCCCATGGATGGTCCTCTAGGGGCATCGCTGGTTCCAGACCTGCATCCACCAATCGGGTATGCTGCTCATCAACATCATCGACCTGGAAGTTGAGCGTGATGCCAACGCCCCCAAAAGTCGGCATCTGACCCTGGGGCTTCATAAACTGGATGCTATGCCCGGTGTCACCTATGGTCAGGTTTGAGATACCACCCACAGCCAGGTAGGGTGGGCAAACGGCTGTATCGTTTGCCCACGCGAACCAAACAGGACAAATTATGATACCGCGTGGGCACGATGAGGCTGTGCCCACCATACCTGGCTTAAGTTGGCGCGCATGGTTCAAGAGCCACAGTCACTAAGGCATCTAAATGTTGCCAAACTTTGGGAAGTTTAGCCCCGCGATGTCCACGAGTTCCCTGATATAATTTGAGATCCTTAGATTTTAAGGCTAAAGATTGAGAGCCAGCGACCAAAGTAAGGACAGTGTTAGGTGGCAAAACAGTTTGAGCTACCAGCAATTCTTGGCGTAAACTCGCTTGCTGGGCTGGAATATGTATCATACTATGCCCCTTGCCACGAGTTAATTTAGGCAATTTAGACACAGGAAAAATCAACATGCGTCCCGTATTAGTTATAACAGCTACCTGATCCTGCTCTAAATTATGTATGGCTATTGGCAACATCGGTTGCGCGTTTGGAGACAAAATCAACACCGCCTTGCCAGTTTTGGTTTTCGTCAGCAAATCCTTTAAAGTTAGCACTAAGCCATATCCAGCATCAGATGCTAAGAGATACCATTGCTGTAAATCTCCACCTAAGATGGTTAGAAATGTAGCTCCTGCTGGTGGCATTAAATATTTGGTAACTGGTTCACCATGCCCCCTTGCTGAAGGTAGGATATACGCTGGTAATGTATAACTACGCCCTAAAGAATCAAACAATATCACCTGATCATTACTACGAATCCTTACCGAGCTTAGATAACTATCACCCGTTTTATAATTTAAACTGTTAGGATCGATCTCATGTCCCTTAGCAGCCCGAATCCAACCTTTTTCTGATAAAATAACGGTTAGCAAATCTACAGTAGTTACTGGTTCACTTAAGAGTATGGCTTTAGAAGCTGATATTATAGGCGAACGCCTGGCATCACCATATCGTTTAGCATCGGCCTTGAGTTCTTTATGAATCAACTTTTTAAGCTGTACCGTAGAATTTAATATGGTTTCAAGCTTTTGCCTTTCGGCCAGCAAAATATTTTGTTCCTTATAAATCTTATCCTCTTCCAATTTAGCCAGATAGCGTAAGCGTAAATTTAAGATGGCATCGGCTTGTGGCTCGGTCATATTGAGTTTCTTAATAAGCGATGGTTTGGGGGCATCTTCATAGCGAATAATTTTAATAATGTGTTCGATATTTAAATAGGCATTTAATAAGCCTTCTAAGATATGCAGGCGCGATATAATCTGTTCCAATCGATATTGTAAGCGTTGCCGTACTAAATTAGTACGAAATTGTAGCCATTCAGTCAATAATCGCTTTATATCCATAATTTGCGGTCGTCCATCTAACCCGATTAGATTAAAATTAATCCGATAGCTGCGTTCTAGATCGGTGGTTACAAAAAGATGGGACATGAGGTGTTCATAATTTATAGAGTCTGTACTTGTACTAGAACGCATGATTAAGACTAAGCGAGTAGGATTTTTATGATCCGATTCATCACGAACATCCTGTAGCCACGGCAATTTTTTTGTGCGTATTTGTTCGGCAATCTGCTCTATAATCTTATCCCCAGATACTTGATATGGCAATGCTGAGATTACGATATTGTCTTGCTCTATCTCCCAACAAGCTCGTAATCTCACACTGCCAGTCCCTTGTTTGTATATTTCTAGTAGGTCAGCTTTGGATGTAATAAGATTAGCTTGGGTAGGAAAATCTGGACCTGGTAATACCAAGCATAGTTGCTCTAAAGAGGTATCTGGATCTTGTAGCAGTAAGAGGCAGGCCCGTACTACTTCATGGAGATTGTGGGGCGGAATATCTGTAGCCATCCCTACGGCAATGCCAGTAGCACCGTTGAGTAAAATATTAGGCAGGCGAGCAGGTAATAGTGCTGGTTCCTCTAAAGTACCATCAAAATTTGGTAGCCATGCAACTGTACCTTGGGTTAATTCCTCAAGTAACATCTGTGCATAGGGGGTAAGGCGGGCTTCAGTGTAGCGCATGGCAGCAAAAGATTTGGGGTCATCTGAGGACCCCCAGTTACCTTGGCCATCAATTAGGGGGTAGCGTTGGGTAAAGGGTTGGGCCATATGAACCATTGCTTCATAACATGCGCTATCACCATGCGGGTGAAATTTTCCCAATACATCTCCTATAGTGCGGGCGGATTTTTTGGGTTTGCTGAGTGCTGAGAGTCCTAATTCGGACATTGCATATAGGATGCGGCGTTGTACGGGTTTTAAGCCATCACCAATTTTTGGCAAAGCGCGATCTAGGATTACGTACATGGAGTAATCTAGATATGCTTTTTCGGCATAAGTTTTTAGCGGTAGGCATTCAATGGTTGTAAAATCATCTAGGCTCATATTAAGGAATATAATTGCTACAAAAAATTGAATTTATAGTTAGGTTGAGTCTATGGCTTGATCATCAACTCAATCTATATACATAATGTTGGTTATTTAGGAATAACTTCTCAATAATTTATGGCATTTGGTACCAAAATCGTAGGGTGCGCATTACGCACCATAAAATTTATCATGTGTTATTGAGAAGTTACGTTTAGATGATATGTTCAAAATGAGTCTTATCAAATGTCGTAAAAAAATGGCTTTTTTTCGTAATGGGAAACAAAAGGTAACTTTACAATCTGGTGCTGAGTCTCTGCCTCGACACCATATACCATAAGTTATTGAAAAGTTACAAACTAATTCTACTTTGTCACATTGTGATCGTTCCCACGCTCTGCGTGGGAACGATATAACCTGCAATTCTAATATGACAAAGTAGAACTAACTCTGTCTATTTTTTTTGGAGCTGTATATTATATGAAGAGGACTTATTTTGGTACTGATGGAGTACGAGGACGGGTGGGTAGTGATTATTTTACGCCAGACTTTGTACTCAAACTAGGCTGGGCTGCTGGACGAATCCTAGGAGCCAATCCTGATAGCAAAATCCTAATTGGCAAAGATACCAGAATCTCTGGCTATATGTTTGAATCAGCTCTAGAAGCAGGACTAACTGCTGCTGGAGTTAATATACTTATGTTAGGACCAATGCCATCTCCAGGTATCGCTTACTTAACCCACACTTTACATGCCCAAGCTGGAATTGTCATCAGTGCCTCCCACAACCCCTATGAAGACAATGGAATCAAATTCTTTTCAGCAGATGGAGATAAACTGCCAGATAGCGTAGAATTACAGATCGAAGAAGAATTAACCAAACCTATAACTACGGTCGCATCACAACATATTGGTAAAGCCAAACGTATCGATGATGCCGCAGGACGCTATATAGAATTTTGCAAAAGCACCTTTCCAAAAAACCTATCATTACAAGGACTCAAAATCGTTATTGATTGTGCACATGGTGCTGCTTATCACATCGCACCTAATGTATTTGAGGAATTAGATGCCGAAGTAATCAGCATAGGCTGTCAACCAAACGGCCTAAATATCAATGCTGGTGTTGGTGCTACAGCACCCTTATTATTACAGCAGACGGTTTTAAAAGAAAAGGCTGATTTAGGCATAGCCTTAGATGGGGATGGAGATCGTCTCATCATGGTAAACAGGCATGGCCAAATCCTGAATGGAGATAGTATACTATATATCATTGCCAGATCTCGCCAAACCCATAAAACTTTATATGGTCCTGTAGTAGGCACGGTAATGAGCAATATAGGGCTAGAGATCGCTTTAAAAAATCATGCAATTAAATTTGAACGCACTAAAGTGGGCGATAGGTATATTTTAGAACGCCTAAAAGCCACCAATGGTATTTTAGGTGGCGAACCATCAGGTCATATCATCTGTAAAGACCGCCTAAATACTGGAGATGGCATAATAGCTGCTTTACAAGTTCTTGCAGTATTGATCAGCTCACATCATGACTTGGATGCTTTACTAGAAGATCTGCGTATCTATCCACAGCGTTTAGTGAATGTGCAATTACCATATAAAACTGATGTTCTAGCAACTAAAGCAGTACAGATAGCAGTGCAGCAAGCCGAAGAGTCTCTGGGTGATACTGGTCGTGTATTATTACGTCTATCTGGAACAGAGCCATTACTACGAGTTATGGTAGAAGGCCAAGATGAAAAGCAGGTTGATCTGTTAGTACACCAGCTTGCAGCTACCGTGCGTGAAAGTTTACAATCCTCATCTACAAATTGATATTCATAAATACTTTTTAGGATCAAAATAATTTCATGCATGTACATATTCTTGGAATCTGTGGAACCTTTATGGGCGGAATTGCTCAACTTGCAAAAGCCCTAGGACATAAAGTCACAGGTTCCGATGCCAATATTTATCCACCTATGAGTACACAGTTAGCCGCTACTGGAATTGAACTACATTCAGGCTATGAACCAACTCCTTTAGACCCGCCGCCTGATACTGTAATTATTGGCAACGCCCTAACACGTGGCAATCCATCTGTAGAATATATACTTAACAAAGGCTTGCATTATACATCAGGTCCCCAATGGTTGGCTGATAATGTACTATTAGGTCGCTGGGTATTAGCCGTAGCAGGAACTCATGGCAAAACCACGACCGCATCTATATTAGCCTGGATTTTAGAATATGCTGGTCTAAACCCCGGGTTCCTTATCGGCGGTGTACCGAAAAATTTTACCGCATCAGCACGTCTAGGAGATTTTCAATATTTTGTCGTAGAGGCGGATGAATATGATACAGCCTTTTTTGATAAACGTTCTAAATTTGTGCATTACCATCCCAAAACCTTGGTACTAAATAATCTTGAGATGGATCATGCGGATATATTTGATAATTTAGAGCAAATTCAACGCCAATTTCATCATTTAGTACGGACTATACCAGCAAATGGCAAAATTATATATCCACTAGCTGATATAGCTTTACAGCAAGTATTGGATATGGGCTGTTGGACTCCTACAGAAACCTTGGCTATATCGATTGATAATATAGCTACTGATGAGATAGCTACTTGGCAAATATCTGATGCTAGTCCTGATGGCAGAACATTTAAGGTGCTGGCCTTTGAAAAACCAATAGGTACAATAAATTGGCAACATACAGGACAACATAACATGGCCAATGCGTTAGCTGCTCTCGCTGCGGCATATCAGGTTGGTATTGCACCCGGTGTAGCTATTGAAGCTCTAGACAATTTTAAAGGAGTGAGAAGGCGTATGGAAACTTATGGCTGCATTAATAATATTACTGTATATGATGATTTCGCGCATCATCCTACAGCCATTCACACCAGCATTGCAGGTCTACGAGCACATAAACCAAATTCTAGGATATTAGCAGTATTGGAACTTAGATCTAATACCATGCGCTTGGGTACTCATGGAGAACAATTAGCTATGGCCTTAGATGCTGCTGATCAGGTTTATATTTATACGCCACCTGAGCTAAATTGGGATGTAGCTACAACTCTAAATAGCCTAAAGGATCGTCTCCATACATATCCTCAAGTTACGGAAATAATTGAGGCTCTTGTTGTTCAAGCACGTTCTGGAGATTCTATATTAATAATGAGTAATGGTGGTTTTGAAAACATTCAGCAACGTTTATTGGATACCTTATAAAATTTTTAGTAACTTCTCAATAATTAATGAGGTATCCTTCATTCGTTTCTAAAAATACTTTACGTCATCATCGTTCCCATGCAGAGCGTGGGAACGATAAAAGTGTAAACTGAAAAATGAAGGATGCCTTATACATTAGGATATTATTACCCACAGAAATTGATAAAATCAGAATCTTAAACATCAGATTATGATGCGGCCATTAGCAGCTATTATCTCTAAACTATATCCACCTACTTGTATTTTATGCAAAGCACCAGGCTACAATGGCCTAGACCTTTGTTTAGGATGCTATACAGATTTACCGTATATTTGGCATGGGTGTAACCGTTGTGCTAAATTATTGCCAACCCACACTACTAATAGAAAGGTTACACTTTGTGGCTCATGTCAACATAAGCCACCCATTTTCGATAGCTGCAAAGCAGTACTGAGTTATGCAGACGCAGTGCCATATTTAATTACTGGCTTTAAATTTAGGCAACATTTAGCCTATGGAAGATTACTTGGCAATTTATTGGCTGATAAGTTGGCAGTAAATTGGCAACACCGCCAACATCCAAAACCTACTTGTATTATACCAGTACCTTTGCATGTTAAAAGATTACAAGAACGTGGTTTTAATCAATCGTTAGAATTGTCGCGTATGGTGGCACGACGCTTAAAGTTACCTATCGATATTAAGAATTGTACCCGTATTCGACGTACTATTCCGCAACCTGGACTTACGTCATCAGAACGGCTACATAATTTGGATGGGGCGTTTCGAATTAAACCCGTGTTACCTGCTTGGGTTGCAATTTTAGATGATGTAGTTACTACTGGTGCTACGGCTAATGAATTAGCAAAGACTCTTAAACAATCTGGAGTGCAATATGTTGAAGTGTGGACTGTAGCACGTGTAGTTGATAAGTATTAACATTAGGATACAATGCTCACCGTTGGTCACTTCAACATGTATAAAACATTTTGGGAATGTTCTTATCAACCTACATTCCTACGCAGAACGTAGGAACGATTTTAAAACTTAATCGGCAAGTATTTAAGATATCTGAGGGATGGATATATTAGTAATCCATACCACCCATGCCACCCATACCGCCCATACCATCCATGCCACCACCTACAGGTGCTGGAGATTCTTTCTTAGGCTCTTCTGCTACCATAGCCTCAGTAGTAATCATTAAACCAGCTACGGAAACGGCATTTTGTAAAGCAGTGCGGGTAACTTTAGTAGGATCTAAGATACCCATTGCTACTAAATCACCATATTCGCCAGTAGCAGCGTTATAGCCATAATTGCCAGATTCAGCCGCAATCTTGCTTACAATCACGGATGCCTCTTCGCCAGCGTTGGATACTATTTGGCGTAACGGCTCTTCCATAGCTTTGCTGGCAATGGCTATACCAACATCTTGGTCATGATTAAGGCCTTTTAGGTCTTTAAGAGGGGGTAACGCACGGATTAGAGCGACACCACCACCAGCTACGATCCCCTCTTCTACAGCAGCACGGGTTGCATGAAGAGCATCTTCAACGCGAGCCTTTTTCTCCTTCATTTCTACTTCAGTAGCAGCACCAACTTTGATAACAGCGACACCGCCTGCTAGTTTAGCCATCCGCTCTTGGAGTTTTTCCTTATCATAGTCACTACTAGTCTCTTCAATCTGCTGGCGAATCTGTTCAACACGACCTTTAATGGCATCAGCACTACCAGAGCCATCTACAATAGTAGTTTCTTCCTTAGTTACTATGACTTTTTTGGCAGTACCTAATTGATCTAGGCTAACTTTTTCTAAGTTTAGGCCCACTTCTTCGCTAATAACGGTCGCACCAGTTAGAATTGCCATATCTTCAAGCATGGCTTTACGACGGTCTCCAAAGCCTGGGGCCTTAACGGCGCAGACTTTGATGATGCCACGCATGGTATTGATTACTAACGTGGCTAGAGCTTCGCCTTCCACATCTTCTGCTATGACTAATAGTGGTTTGCTGGCTTTGGCAACCCCTTCTAATATAGGTAATAATTCACGAATATTACTGATTTTTTTGTCATGCAATAAGATATAAGGGTTTTCTAATTCAGCAGATTGGCTTTGTTGATTATTGATGAAGTATGGAGAGAGGTAACCACGATCAAACTGCATCCCTTCTACAACTTCTAGGGAATTTTGGAGGCTTTGACCTTCTTCTACAGTGATGACACCTTCTTTGCCTACTTTTTCCATAGCTTCGGCGATGATGTTACCGATGCTTTCATCAGAATTGGCTGAGATATTACCAACTTGGGCTATCTCTTTGTTAGTGGTGCAAGGTTTGCTGAGTTTCTTTAATTCTTCTACTACTACCTCAGAGGCTTTGTCCATGCCGCGTTTTAGATCCATAGGGTTCATGCCAGCGGCAACGGCTTTGAGTCCTTCGCGTACCATAGCTTGGGCTAGTACGGTAGCTGTAGTAGTACCATCACCCGCTACATCAGAGGTATGGCTGGCCACTTCCTTTACCATTTGAGCACCCATGTTTTCAAACTTATCGGTAAGCTCAATTTCTTTGGCTACGGAGACTCCGTCTTTGGTAACAGTTGGAGCACCAAAACTTTTTTCTAGTACAACATTACGGCCTTTGGGACCTAATGTCACTTTGACGGCGTTGGCTAGGACGTTGACCCCTTTCATCATGCGAATGCGGGCATCATCACCAAAGCGGACTTCTTTTGCTGCCATGAGTAAATTCTCCTAAATCTTGAAATTTGTGTTCTTTAATAATTTCTTAATTTGGTATTAAGCTTTATTTTAAGTGTAAGTTTTTCAATTAAAGATAATTCGGTTAATTATATAGATTAACTATAAAATAGATTAACTATAAAATTACTTATAGTTGATTGTTATTTAAAGTTAATTAGTCTTCTACTACACCCATGATATCTTCTTCGCGCATGACTAAAATTTGTTCACCATCAATCTTGACCTCAGTACCAGAATATTTTCCAAATAATACTTTGTCACCAACTTTAAGATCTACGGCCCGTACTTTGCCATCATCCAATACTTTGCCAGGACCAACAGCAAGGACTTCCCCTTGAATTGGTTTTTCTGCTGCACTGTCAGGAATTACGATTCCACCAGCACTCATGCGCTCTTCTTCCATACGACGTACAATGACTCGATCTTGTAATGGACGAATTTTCATTTATTAAATACCTCTGTTCTGTAAATTTTAATTTTATACTTATATCTATTAATTTTATTATATGGTGCGTAGCAACCAATAGGATTTAAGCGATCTCGCTTGGATATTATTTTTTAAGTTGTATATGCGTTATTAGCACTCTACTGCAACGAGTGATAATAATAATGAGGGGCATTTAAGATAATTCAAGATGGTAAAAAAAATTTTTTATTAAATATCTTAAAATATAAAATTTAATATTAAATATCAAATATATAAAGCATATCTATTCATACAAATATGAAGAATCTGATTGTATATTTTTAATAACCTCTTGAATAACGGATTGACTTCATATAAATAAATATATAGAATATTGCTCACCACCAAGCTGTATCGTAGGCCATTGATCTACGGTATAAGGAAACTTAGTGTTTTAAAAAAGTGATAGGTGGCGAGTGTATATTGTTCTAATTTTTAAAATATTAAGTTCAATAGAATTGTAAGGAATATATTTAAGTATCTATGAGTGATTCTTTAAACTATTTGATGAAAGCTCGTCCTGAAGCTATGAAGAGCTACTTCACCTTCTTAAAGCAAAGTGGTGAACATTTAGATGGACGGACAAGAGACCTTATTTCCGTAATTACCAAAGTAGCGGTACAAACTGAGACTGGCTTCAAACAGTATCTAAGTCGCGCTTTACGCAATGGCGCAACTCCTAATGAGATCTTAGATGCATTGCTAATGGCCTTTCCGGTGTTAGGATTATCTAAAGTGGTTTGGGCTACGGATATCTTATTATCTATGGATATTCCAGAGTTTCGTCCAGAATATCTTCATGCTACTGCCACTTGGCACGATTTGGCTCCTTTAGGGGATTTGCCAGATGCTGATGTAAAATATTTGGAGTGTGATGGCCGCCATCTCTTTGTCTATCGTAATGGTAATGAATTTAAGGTTTATGATAGCCGCTGCCCACATCAGGTTACAGACATCCCCCATTTAGCCTTAAAGGATAAGAAGCTTACTTGTCCTAAGCATAATTGGGAATTTGATGTTACTAGTGGCGATTGTACTAAAACAGGTAATCGTCCATTACGGCAGTTTGAGTGCAAAGTAGAAGATGATCGTTTATTAGCACGCTGGTAAAATCTAATTAGCTAATTAATTAACTGAGAAACTGATTGTGTAGGTGCGATTAACAAAATGTAATCGCACTTACAGTTTTTAATAGGATTTGTCTAAGATTTTTACTGTATAAAATAGTTTGTGGTTTGTAAACACAATCATGCCAATTTGCGCCAACTTTATGTTTTAAGATGCAGGATTCTACAGTAGATATTTGAAGGATTAGGAAATTTGTTTTAAACCATATTCTAAATCCCTCTGGATATCCTGTATAGCTTCTAAACCTACAGCAATACGTATTAAACCTTCATCAATACCAGCCACAGCTCGTTCCTGCGGAGTCAAACGCCCATGAGTAGTAGTTGCAGGATGCGTTATAGTAGTCTTCACATCACCTAAATTAGCCGTGATCGATAACATTTTAGTAGCATCAATCACCGTCCATGCTGTACCCTGTCCTCCCTTTACCTTAAAAGATAATATACCACCGCCATCCTGCTGCTGAGTACCAACTAAATAGTGTTGCGGATGCGATTCTAAACCAGGATAAAAGACTTGCTGGACTACAGACTGTTGTTCTAACCAGTGCGCTAAAGTTAAGGCTTGGCTAGAATGCGCCTGCATACGGATATTAAGAGTTTCTAAGCCTTTAAGAAAGACCCAGGCATTAAAAGGACTCATAGTTGGCCCCGTAGTACGTAATACTCCATAGATCTCTTCCCCAACTCGCCTTTTATCGCCTACTACAGCACCTCCCATGCAGCGGCCTTGGCCATCTAAATACTTAGTGGCAGAATGTACCACTAAATCAGCTCCTAATGTTAAAGGGCGTTGTAAGGCTGGTGTACAGAAGCAATTGTCAACCACTAAGAGGCAATTATGGGCATGAGCAATAGTAGCGATCCTTTTAATATCTACCATTTCAGTCAGTGGATTAGATGGGGTTTCTAGAAACAGTAGGCGAGTTTCTGGTTTAATAGCCGCTTCCCAAGCTGTATAATCACTAAGATTCACTTGCGTATTAGTAATACCAAAGCGAGTTAGGTATTTATTAAACAAAATGTTAGTTGTGCCAAAAATAGCTTGTGAGGCGACAATATGCGCACCATGTTGTAATAATCCTAAACATACGGCTAAGATTGCTGACATACCAGAGGCAGTTGCTATACAGGCTTCCCCACCTTCGAGTGCTGCTAAACGCTGTTCAAATATCTGTACTGTAGGATTGGTAAACCTAGAATAGACATTGCCAGGCTGCTCTCCAGAAAAGCGGGCCGCAGCTTCAGCAGCATTTTTAAATACATAGCTAGAGGAGGCAAAGATAGGTTCGCTATGTTCGCCTTCCGGGCTACGATTATGTCCAGTGCGAATAGCTAGAGTGGCTGGTGCGTAGGTGAGTGATGAATCGTTAGGCATATTGTTTACAGTTCGCCTATTTAAGTTGGTAAATTATACCTAAACCAGTGTAAGGATCTGGATGCTACAATAGAAACATTGGATATTAAAGACTTTGTTGATATTTTTGAAGGTACGTAAAATTAGGGTAGTGGGCGTACCTTGCCAACATATAGGATGCGCTGAGGTACGAAGCGCATCAATATCATTAGTTTAAAATGATGGGTTTCGCTTTGGCTCTACCCATCCTACATGTAAATTGATAGGGTACTATTAAGTTGTAGGAAAGTTATAAAAACATAGTATGCAGAACGTCCAGGATGTATTCCCATATAAAAAATGAGAATGATTAAATTATTGGCTTAATCGATGAGGAAGTAAGAATCGATTCCTCAGCATTGTTTGAACCTATAATCAATCAAGAGTTACACGTTCTTTTTGAGGTGCTATCCATATATCAGATCGATTCCGAATATCAGACAACATATTATTGTAATAAGCACTAGCTTGAGTGCGAGCAAATTTAAGTTTTTGATGCTTACGTTCTGCTGCAGTTAAATCCGCAATATTACCATCCTGTACAGTGTCTAAAATTACTATAATAATCTTATCTTCTATATGCGCAACTCCAACACTGGGAGACTTAGGATCTTTCGCTTTAGGTAGCGTAAACACTTCCTCCAAAAGAGCAGGTAAGATCTCAGATTGGATGGTCTTAATCTTATCGCGTTGAATAGGCTTCTGTTTTACTAATGTATAACTACCTGCTACCTCAGATGCAGCCTCACCTTTGCGTATCCGTGTTGCTAGTGCTTCGGCTGTATCCAGTGCTTTTTGTTGGGCCTGTTCTTGACGTACTGCTGTAACAATTCGTTCTTTTACCTCTTCTACAGTCTTAATAGTTATATCTTGATGTTCAGCTACTCGCAATACTAAAGCCATTTGGGTATTATCTTCATTGATCTCGATTACTTCACTGTTATTACCATCCTCTAATACTTCTTTAGAAAAGGCCATATTAGTAATTTTAGGATTTGCTAATATTCCAGTGTTGTCGCTACGATATAACCAATCACTATGTTGGATGGTTAAGCCTAGAGCCTTGGCTGTAGGTTCCAAACTATCTGGGTGCTCGTATGCAAGATTACTTAATCTTTGGGCCAATTGTAGATAACGCTGTTCCATCTGTTCTGTTTTAGCTGTAGCAGCTAGACTATCTCGCACTTCGGCAAAAGATTTGGTGTATTTAGGCTTTATTTGGGTGATTTCGATTAAATGCCAGCCAAAAGCACTACGTATTGGTTGGCTAAGAGTATTGACAGGTAAAGAGAATGCCGCTTTTTCAAAATCAGGGTCTAGATTGCCTTTACCCATAAGGCCAAGATCACCACCTTGGGGGGCACTTCCAAAATCTTCTGATTCTTGTTTAGCAACATCTGCAAAATTTGCTCCAGCAGTTATTTGGGCACGAATTTTGGATATTTTTTCTTTGGCTGTACGCTGTTGTTCTGGGGTGGAATTAGGTTGGAGAGTAATTAGAATATGTCTAATGTGGCGTTGTTCTGAGGTTTGGTATTGCGCTAAATTAGTTGTATATAGAGATTTAAGATGAGCTTCTGATAATGGTTCTAATATAGCGGTATCTGTTTGTTTGAGTAATAAATAATCTATCTTTACACGTTCCGGGATTGCAAAATCATCTTGATTTGCTTGATAGTATTGATCTATTTCTGTATCTGTAATGGGGGAGTCTGTTTTAAAATCAGCTATTGGTAATGCGATGTACTTAAAACTGCGTTTTTGCTGGTGTAACCGTATAAATTCGGCTAATTCTTGATCAGTAGTAAATTCGCTAACTAGTATTACTTGCTGTAATTGGGTGGCTACTAAGGAGGAGCGTACTTTTTCTTCATAAACTACAGAAGGCCAACCTTGCCTGGATAGAGCAAGATCATAAGATTGTTTGTCAAATTTACCATCTTTTTGAAAAGCTGGAGTGGCCATAATGGAGGCTTGTACTTGCGCATCACCAACTCGCAAGCCAATATTTTGCGATGTTTCTATCGTGAGGCGATTGCGAATCATGTCTTCAAGTACTGTGTTACGTAGCTGTTGGTAATCTAACTTTTCAGTTTGAAAATTACGTCCTAAACTTCGCAACATAAGGCGCGTTTGTTGTACTTGATAATTTAACTCTTGTTCTGGAATTTCATTCCCATTAACTATCGCTATCGGCTTTTTTGAGTTAATATTGGTGTATTCTTGAATACCCCATAAAGCAAAAGGAATGCTAATTAGGATTACTATCACCCAAGCAAACCAACCTTGCGCATTTTCACGTATAGTTTGCAGCATGTAAAACCTTAAATATAAAAATTAAAAAGGTATCCCAAAATTTTTTTAAGATACCCGATTTAAAGAAAATATAATGGCGGAGTGAACGGGACTCGAACCCGCGACCCCCGGCGTGACAGGCCGGTGCTCTAACCAACTGAGCTACCACTCCTTAAAGTATTTTATGTGCTTGTAAATGGTGGGTACTGCAGGGTTCGAACCTGCGACCCTCGCCTTGTAAGGGCGATGCTCTCCCAACTGAGCTAAGCACCCAGTATTGCAAATTTTTATTCTACCACTATTTTACAGCATCCTTCAACATTTTTCCAGCTTTAAAACCTGGTACCCATGCTTCTGGGATATCAATAGGTTCTCCAGTCTTAGGGTTACGGCCTGTACGAGCAGCACGTTTTTTTACATAAAAAGTTCCAAATCCTACTAATGATACCTGAGGCAATGGAGGTGTTTCAGTCTTTTGTGGTTCTTGAACCTCTTTTTTACCCTTAGCCCCACCTTTCTTTGTAACCTTCTTTTCTTCTTTTGTAAACTCTTCTTTTTTTACTTCCCCAAGAACATTTGTGATGGCATTAATCATTCCATCTAAAGCTCGCCCTGCCGCTACTTTGGAGATATCCGCTGCTTCGGCCATAGCGTTGACCAGCTCCGATTTATTCATAATTTTTAGTGTTCCTCTTATACATCATATTATTCGGCAGGTTTTGTCAGCTCTTTGCAACCCTTGATTAATTTAAGATAGGGCAGTCTTTATACCGATCTAGCGCAAACTCTGTCAAGTGAGTTTTTATCGTAATTTGGCTTATTTTTGCATTTTAATTTTTAAATTTTTTATAACAGCTAGATATTTATAATAATTTTTATATCAAATATATTTTAGATTGTAATTTTTGATCTCTATAATCTTTAAGGTAAAGCTAAAAATTGAAGTATTCAATAAAATTTTTGAGTCTTTTATTTAGTTATAGCTAATATAGCTAATATGAACAGAATTTTAAATATTTTTTATCACTTTTTTTAAGAATACAACAGATATTATCCACGTTTTCTATAATTAATTGTATTTAATAGATAAAAAATTATTTCTTCACAATAGATCAATTATTTTAGTGAAAAAATTTAAGAGTGAGGTTAATGGCTGCTTAGTATAACCTATTTTTAAGATATAAATTTTTTAAGTCAAGAACAATATACTTAAAACTATTAAAGACATCTAATGCTGATATTGTATATAATAATCCATTTTATTTATAATAGACATTATACCGATTTTTAACCAAAAGTCCAGCTCTATCGTGGAAATTAGAAATTAAATTCAATGTGTTACAAAAATTGATATAATTTCTATTTTCTCTATTAAATTCAGTTAATTATGAAAATCGGTATAATGTCTAATATTAATTAATCGTTTTCACGCTCTGTGTGAGAACGATCACAATCTATAGATATTCAAATTATAACAAACTTTAGCATAATGGCACAATTGCAATTAATATTTTTTTTCGTCACAGGATTTTTGGTCTCCAGAGTTGTAGTAAAAACTCATTTACCTCAAAAATTAGTATATTTATTGATGGGCCGTAGCCACAATTCTATCAGTATTACGGTGCTATATCTAATAGGTACTGCGGCAATCATGTCATTATTCATTCCTAATGCCATCACAATGCTAACCTTACTACCAGTGCTAGACTTATTGAGTAAAAGTTTTCAAAAAGATCAAAGCTCTCAAGTACCAACCATGCTAACCTTGGCTGTATTATATGGAGCTAATATTGGTGGTATGGGAACTATTACTGGAACACCAACTAATTTAGCTCTTGTTGCCTATTTAGGGGCCTATAATATACCTAACAGTGCTGGGATTACATTTTTTAATTGGATGTTATGGGGAATACCATTAGTTATATTATTAGCACTACTTTCTTGGTTGTTGTTATGTCTAGGTTTTAAGGCTTGGTATTCCAACGCTAATCAACAAATTTACATGCCGTATGTGCCTAATGAGACTGAACACTTCATACAATCCTACGCTTGGGGAATTATTATATTCTATATAGTATCAGCGGGATTATTGTCGTTTTTATTAAGCATGTTACCAGATTATGGTTTAGTGATTTTAGTATTGACTGGTTTAATAACTATTAGTTTTTCTTGGTTGCTATTCTGGTATCCCGTAACTGGTGGACAACCCATATTGGAGCTAAAAGATACTTATAGTAATTTACCCAAAAAGGGCTTGGAATTATTAGGAATAGTTTTAATTTTAGGCGGTATCTTATATTTTTTAGATCTACAAATTTGGTTTGCTAATCAATTGAGTAATTTTATTCCACATAATATAAGTCCGTTTGGATTTGTTTTAACCATAGCATTGATTACTACATTTAGCACTGAATTATTAAGCAATACTCTAGTGCAACTTGCAATGTTTTTAATTATCCTGCCTCTAGCGCAAAATATCGGCTTGCCACCAATCCAGGTTTTATTGGTAGTTACTTTGTCTTGTACTTGCGCATTTATGAGTCCAATTGCAACTCCTGTCAATGCGCTTGCGTTTGGTGGCACCAAAAATATGTCTTTGATGCGTTTTATGGGTATTGGGGCGATTATGAATATCTTAGGCTCTGTATTTATAACGTTTTATGTATTAAATTTTGTGCAAATTGGTTAAAAGGTATTGCCAGCACTTCAATTTGGTTCTTAAGCTTATGCAAGGAATGCGCTTGCGTGTTGAATATATAAAAAAGATACCATCTAAAATGTCGTTTTATGTAAACACATCAATTTTATTATTCTGGCTTGGCATTAATTACCATCCTATATTATTTCTTTTAAAAAAAATTCAAACCCGCCTAGATGTTTTATTGATTTTTAGTTTATTGCTTATAACGTTTGGCTATCTATTTTTATGCTTAAGGATTGCAACAGCTCCCAAAATAGCGCGTTTACCATTATTATTGTTTTGTATATCCGCTATTTTCAGCCTCCTAAACACAGTTACTATAGAGATTCCCCAATTCCAATTGATGTTTTTATTCCTAGGCATTTATGCTTGGTTAGGTTTGCAAGTATCAGCCTGGTCACAATGGCAACGCCATCTAAATATTGCCATTTTACTATCCTTCATTCTTCCATTTTATTTAGATTTTAGCTCTGGACTGGGATTTTTATTAAGATTGCTAACAGCCCAGTTTATTGAACAAACATTACACAATTTAGGTATTTATGCTATCTCCTCTTATGATGTGATCATCACTGAGAATGCCATTGCCCATATTGATATTCCTTGTAGCGGACTTAAAAGCCTTTGGGTAGGCAGTGCCTTTTTTTTAGCTGCACTGGTCATATTAAAGGTTCGTATCAATTGGGGAACGCTTGGCAGATATCTATTAGTAATAGGATTATTGTTATCAGCTAATACGTTTCGCGTATTAATCTTGACTCTGCTTACCACAGTTTATAGTATGCATACTATAGCAAAGATGCTGCATGTTCCATTGGGTATTTTAGGATTTTCTGTAAGCTTAGTGATAGGTTGGTTGTTATTACTGTATGCACCTAAAACCAATAATATATTAGTAGAATCACCTATCTTAGTATCTCCTATACTCGTTAAACCTAAATTTTGGCTTATTAGTTTATTCAGCTTGTTCTTAGGACAATTGTCAATATTGATTGCCAGTAAAAATCCATTATCACAACAAATCAACAAAGTTGCAGTGTTACCACCAGCGGCTATGCAGACCTCTATTCTTCCGCTAACTCCAGGGGAAAAACGCTATTTTGCACGTGGCTTGACAACTATTGCCCAAAAATGGCGTTTTAATTGGAAATTTATGAAGGGATCAATGCTGATCGTGCATAGCCAAGATTTTAATATGTTTCATGCTCCAGAGTTATGTATGGTGGCTAATGGGATATTGGTTGATTCTATGCAGACTATGTCTATGGGTTCTAATAGTTTTAGGCTGTTATCTCTTAATCAGGGTACAGCGACTGGTATCTATTGGTTACAATCTGCTAATTTTGTAACAGATGATTTTGGAGTACGGTATTGGCAATATATTTTCAACAAAGATAAGGATTGGCGTATGATTGTCGTGATTTTACAAATTCCTTATCCACCAGATAAATTAATTATAACTGATTTAATTAATTGTATCAGGGCATCTTTCATTAACAATATCACAGACAAGCAATGAAAGCTCATTACATTGTTGTTATTCAACCAGGTAGAGTGGGCGCGGTCTCATCGTGCTCACGCGGAATTGCCCAATAATTTATCCTTTTTGTTTTGTTCGCGTGGGCAAACGATATAGCCGTTTGCCTATCCTACCTTGGCTCATTGCGTTTGAACCAAATGCCGCAATAGAGCACTAAATCTAGCAGTATCGGGCTTTTCAAAGATGGGATTTGCAAATTCAGGAATATTTGGTTCTAGCTTCTCCCAATCTTCAGAACTAAATTTAGTATCAATATCAGCAAAAACCTCCTGTTCTTCAAGGTTAATATGATTACGTAACATCTGGATTAAAGAACGACCTTGATTTTCTACTTCTTGACGTGGTATCACATCTCCTTGCATCACCGCATCCAATATATTATGAAATCGCTTGGTCATACCTGCTAAAATTTGGTGCTGTTCCTGTAAATTTTGTATAGTTTTTAGGGTTTCTGGAATATTTGAGGTTTCTATTAATGTGAAAGTTTGGGTAAGCTCCTTAAAATGGGCAAAAATCAAATCTTCCGTTGGATGATGCACTTGATCCTCGTATGCCTTAATATAATCTACCAATTCACATACCAAATCTAAATCATGCTCATTACCAACATGAAAAGCATTAAGTTGCCGTTCCAATATATTCAATAGAACAGCAAGACGTTGATGATCCAATATTAAACGTTGTAATAATTTATGCATAAAATACTTCACAGCTTCATAGGTTGGGTTGTAATTGTTTTTAGCAACCCAACTATTTAAATATTGTTAATTATGTCAACAAATTACCCTTATCGTGAAACTTCTTTCACCTGGCGTGAGCTTATAGATATGATTCTAAGCCACCGCCGCGAACTAATCTTAGCCAACATAATTGCTATAATAGGGGCCTTATTAAGTGTCCCAATCCCCATGCTGATTCCAACTCTCGTAGATGAGGTGTTATTACACAAACCTGGTTCTATGGTACTGTTAATTAATGGTGTCTTTCCCGCTAGTTGGCATAGTCCATTGTTATATATTGGGACTATTCTAGCAGTAACTTTACTATTGCGCTTTAGCAGTTTATTAATGGGAGTTTGGCAATTACGTCAATTTACCTATATCTCTAAAGATGTAATCTTTAGAATGCGCCAAAGCCTATTACAGCGTTTAGAACGAGTCTCAATGGCTGAATATGAAACCCTAGGCAGTGGTACCATAGCCTCCCATTTAATAACAGATCTGGATGCTGTGGATCATTTTGTAGGTAGTGCCACCAGCAAATTTTTAGTAGCATTTCTAAGCATTCTTGGTACAGCGTTAATATTACTATGGATGCATTGGCAACTTGCGCTATTTATTCTATTATTTAATCCATTAGTAATATATATTACTATGCTGTTAGGACGTAGAGTAAAAGTTTTTAAATCCAAACAAAATCTATCTTATCAAAATTTTCAAGAATCCCTTGCAGAAACCCTAGATGGTATCCAACAAATTCGTGCTACCAATAGGGAACATTATTACCTGCAACGAATTATACAACGAGCTGAATATATGCGTCAATATTCAGCAGCCTTTACTTGGAAAAGTGAAGCTGCAAGTCGCTTATCTTTCCTAGTATTCTTGTTTGGATTTGATTCATTTCGGGCTGTCTCGATGCTCATGGTACTGTATTCTGGGCTTAGCATTGGCCAAATGTTAGCGGTCTTTGCTTACTTATGGTTTATGATGGGTCCTGTTCAAGAGGTTTTAAACATTCAATATGCTTGGGCAAGTGCCAAAGCGGCATTAGATCGGATCAATAATTTAATTAAGATCCCTTTAGAACCTCAATATCATCATTTGCATAATCCTTTTATTGGACAGCGTACTGTTTCCATCCAAGTTCAAAACTTAGCCTTTGCCTATGGAGATGGTCCATTGATCCTGCATGATTTATCGTTAAATATTCCAGCAGGCCAAAAAATCGCTGTTGTAGGGGCTAGTGGTGGTGGTAAAACCACTTTTATCCAAGTGCTATTAGGATTATACGCAGTACAACAGGGCCAAATTTTCTATCAAGGGATTCCCATACAAGAGATTGGTATGGATGTAGTGCGGGATCATGTAGCTACAGTATTACAGCATCCAGTTTTGTTCAACGACACGGTGCGCATGAATTTAACAATGGGACGTTCTATTGAGGATGCGATGGTATGGCAGGCTTTAGAGATTGCTCAATTGCGTGAGGTGATTCTAGCTTTGCCAGAGGGTTTAGATACTATAATAGGACGTGATGGAGTACGACTTTCTGGTGGGGAAAAGCAACGTTTGGCTATAGCACGAATGGCCTTAGCGAATCCTAAAGTAGTGATCTTAGATGAGGCTACTTCAGCCTTAGACACAGCCACTGAAGGGCGATTACATCATGCCTTGCAGATCTTTTTACGCGGACGAACTACTCTGATCATAGCCCATCGCCTAAGCGCAGTTAAGCAAGCGGATCGGGTTTTGGTCTTCGAAGATGGGCATATTGTAGAAGATGGTAGTCATGAGCAGCTTTTGCAAGGAGATGGTTTATATGCTTCTTTGTATCGCAAACAACAGCATATTTCAATACCGCAACAGCCAGAATAAACTATTTTTAATCATCCGTAGGTTAGGTTGCGGTCCGTTTCGCAACCCAACATTACTTAACTACAGTTCGTGCATTTTTATTTATTTTAAATCAATAGTTTAATTTTTTTATATTTTTCTGATTCTACCGCTTTCTGTTGGTATATATGTATTTGATAATGCTATATATAATTATTAACAAAAGAGACGCAATATTTTGCGTCTCCATATTTTGCATATCAATGTAGAGACGCAATATTTTGCATCTCTTTATACGTAGGATATTATTACCCACAAAAAGCGGTAGAATCAGAAAATGGCTTCCAATCTCATCTTCCGCCTATTCTGCTACAAATAGTATAATCTATGTTATCTATAACCCCACTAAACATTGAATCACTATCAAAAATTGCAATAAACTTATGAATCAAGTTAAAGTCTTATTTGTTTGTATGGGAAATATTTGTCGTTCCCCAACGGCACATGGAGTATTTAGAAAATTAGTACAGCAAGCTGGTTTAGAAGCTAAGATTCAGATAGATTCGGCTGGAACTCATGCTTATCATACAGGCGAACCACCAGATCCCCGCTCCCAAGCCGCTGCTAAAGATCGAGGGATTGACATTTCTGACTTGCGTTCTAGGGTGGTTGAGATCGAAGATTTTAGGAACTATGATTATATATTAGTCATGGATCACAATAATTATAATCACCTTATGAATCTCTCGCCGCCAGAATTGCAAAACAAGATTCAATTATTTTTAGAATATGCACCTGAGCTTAAATCCCAAGCAGTTCCTGATCCTTATTATAGCGGTCTTGATGGTTTTGAATTGGCACTGGATATGATTGAAAAAGCATCTTATGGGTTACTAAAACATTTGTGTGGTAAATATAACTATGTTCCATCTAAACTTTAGTTAAATTTTAGTTAAATTTTACAGCCTTACAAGTCTGCCCCACTAATTTAATACGTTGCAATTTTTGATCACCAGCAAAACGATTATCAATAGGGATTATACAACGCTCTATCCAACTTAATATGGTTTCCGTTTTTCGAGGACGTATAGAGCATCCTGCTTGGGCTTGTAGAATACCAGGATGCTTATCGGTCCATTGATAGACCTTGCGCTTCAGCTCTACATGGGCTGTATAGCCACCAAAATCACCTAATTGAAAAAATGGTGTGAAACGTGGATTTTTTTCAAATAAATTACGTATTGCATTGCGACAACCTAACAATGGCTGTAAGGCTTCAGAGGTATCTGCAATTTCTAAACGATTACTATATTGCCCCCAAAGAGTAAACGCTAATTTGTGGCCATTATCTACAAAACTAGTAAAAAAAACATCCATAGGCCAAGGGCCAGATATGGGCATGGTATCACCAATTGCAGTTTGCCAAGTTCTGGAACCTGGTACTCCAAACCTAGCTTCAATTTCGCGCTTGACTTGCTCTTCTATACCGCCCCCAATTGCTGCGGTAATCCTATTAAATTGTTGTTCTGCAATATGGGGGGGATGTGCTCTCATAATTGGTTGGGTAATACCATCTAAAGTATTTGGCCAGAAAAATAGTAATATCGGTGGTATAATTAGTGCCAATAAATTGATTATGAATAATTCCCCATACCACCTACCATACCAGGCATCTAACAGGCACCAGCTCAATAATATAGTAACGATCAAAATGCCAATATCTGTAGCTGAGATATTATGTTCTATGCCTACCAGTGCTATGGTTAATAGGCAACTGAGAAATATCATCTTTAAAGTATCAGGTAGCATTTCTGGATCATAATAATAGGTACTTAATAGATGTAAAGCTATAAAAGTTGTCAATAATATAATAATAATTTCATGTATAATATCAGTTCCTATTAGAGTAGTTAATCTAGCACTTAATACAAAAATAGCGATAGCACGTATTAATGTCCACATAATTCAATGCGCTCTTGTAAATTTTTATGACTTAACGATACCAAATAGCTACTGTTATTGTAACTTCTATTGTAAATTCCCGATAACCTGTTTTTTAGGATAACTTTTGTTTTGGAGATAATGTTACATGAATCGAGATCTAAAAAATCGTCTAGCACCAAATCGAAAGCACATTATACAGCAAGTTAGCATTATAAGTGTAGTTACTAATTTATTATTAACATTCTTGAAGATCCTAATTGGATTTTTAGAACATTCCCAAGCTTTACTGGCTGATGGCATCCATTCGCTGTCTGATCTGTTATCTGATGGTATCATTTTATATGTTGCACATCATGCACATCAAAAAGCTGACTTGCAACATCCTTATGGTCATGGAAGGTTTGAAACCGTTGCAACTTTAGCATTAGCAACACTGCTAATCTTAGTAGCAATAGGTCTAGCCTGGGATGCTATAGAGCACTTATTTAATCCTGTCACCTTATTACATCCAGGAGTTCTAGCACTAATAGTAGCCTTGTTATCAATAGCGACTAAGGAAGGTCTATATCACTATACACGCTCATCGGCATTGCTCATTCGTTCGGATATGATGCTTGCTAATGCTTGGCATCATCGATCTGATGCTGCATCTTCAATAGTAGTTTTGATTGGTATTGTCGGCACTATGGCAGGGGTACCGTATTTAGATGCTATAGCAGCAGTTATTGTTGCTGTTATGATTGTCAAAATAGGTTTCGATTTAGCGAAACCAGCTATGCAAGAGCTAGTAGATACTGGCTTAGATGTGCAACGAGTGCAAACTATTCGTAATACTATTCTGGCAGTGAGTGGAGTGCAAGATGTGCATATGTTGCGCACTCGTAGGATTGGTAGTATTGCAGTAGCTGATGTGCATGTTTTAGTGGAACCACATTTGTCTGTGTCTGAAGGTCATATGATTAGTGTAATCGTAGAGCAACGTCTTAAACAGGCTATTGCTGAACTTGAAGATGTGACGGTTCATATTGATCCTGAGGATGACGCTGAAGTAGAGGCACATTTAGAATTACCCTTGCGTAATGAAGTTTTAAAACGACTTGAAGAGATTTGGAAGTCTATACATCAGGTACAGTCTAGGACAAAAATTGTATTGCATTATCTTGGAGGGCATATTGACATTGATCTGTATTTGCCATTGGATGTAATCCAAGATACTAATAGGGATTGGAGCAATCAGACCAAGGCTTTGACTCAAAATTTACATAAAGCTTTAGAACCTTATGCAGAGTTTAATACTGTCAGAGTTTATTTTGAGTGATGGATTTATATATTTGAGTAAGAATTTACATAATAGACATTATACCGATTTTTATAATCAACTGAATTTAATAGATAAAATTTTTAATTTTTCATAATGAAGCTGAAATCGAGATTTTAGTTAAAATCGGTATAATGTCTAAATAATTTGATCTATCAAATTTATCGCAAATTTTCTATATCCTAATCTATAATATCCTACCTATAATAGACATTATTCGAAACCCTCGACCAGACTAGTAACAACGATAAAACAAAAAGTTAGGTTTCGAATAATGTCTAATACTTATATCCCAAGATTGAAATAATCATTTGCTAAAATGTAGCATTAATTAAAATGGCAATTTAAACCCTGGTGGTATTGGTATTCCAGCCGCTGCATTAGATAAACTAGCGTTCAATTTCTCAGCTATTTTACCCACAGCACTATTCATAGCAGCTATAATTAAATCTTCCAGTAATTCTGGATCATCCTGCAAGAGAGAAGGATCAATATGTACTTTATTGACCTGATGCCGACCATTCATAACTATCCGCACCATACCACCACCAGCTTCTCCAGTAACCTCCTCATCAGCCAAACGCTCTTGCGTCTTCTGCAATTCTGCTTGCATACGCTGCGCCTGCTTCATGATATTGCCTAAACCTTTCATCTATTTTTAGTGTTCCAAATAATTTTGTATGGAGGGAAAATTTGAATAGTACGTTGGCAAGCAATATTAGCCACACTTCGGCACCCGCATCCACCGCTACGGCTGCTTCCTTCCAGACCTGACCGGATTTACGGTTTCGCGCTGCGAAGGAACCAACAGTGCTTACCAAGACATACAATAATAATGATATAGGTTGGTCAAAAAAATTGCAATGCTTTTTTTAAATAAATTTTTAATTTATGTTGATGACACTTCATAATTTATTGAATTATAAAGTATTATTGCCTTCAATTTTTATAAATAAGATGTTTAAAAAATTAGAAAACTCTTATATACTTAAATATGTTGAAATTACATATTTTAATTAGATTTTTACTTGATT
>LFCU01000234.1 GCA_001044195.1 Candidatus Achromatium palustre | reverse complement strand
TAGAAAACTGGATAGTTGAGTATTAGAAAACTGGATGGCCGAGTTACACATTTTTCGCATGATAAAGTTTTACCGTTTTTAGTACAGAATGAACACCCTAGGCTGTTACCACGTTCGATAATATACTGATTACGTCTTGATTCATCTCTCAACGCATAACTCGTAATAATTACGTGGGCAAACGATACACCTGTTTACCCACCCTACTTGGCTAATCACCTAGTCATTTAATACACAACTATTGTCATCAATTGCTTCAAACACTGTTTTTAATTCTTGTATGGAAATGCGTATTAAAGCCATATCTTGAGCATTGAGGGCTGATAGTAATTGCAGGGTTAGCTTTCGCATTGTTTCTATATAAACAGGCAAATCTTTACACTGCGGAAGCTGACATTTACTAGCAGATACGTAACCTACTTTTTGTGCAATACGACACCCTTCCGTCGATTGTACAAATTCCATAAAAGTTTTAACTGCTCCAGTAAGTTTTGTGCCTGGAGCCTGGTTTAGTACCAAATATAGGGGACGAGATAAGGCATAGCTTTTATTGCGAGCGTTTTCTGGGGTTGGGGCAACGAATGCTTCACCATTTTGCGTGGCTATTTTTAGCATCTTAACCTTAGTTTTAAGCTGATCTGTCATATATGCCATTCCAGCATAGCCAATGGCAAAACGATTTTTAGCAATTTCAGCAACTAAAGCTGCTGAATCTTTGAACTCTTTAATATTTGGTTTATAATCACCCTCGCACAGAGCAATTTGACGAAAAAACTCTCTTGATCCTGAATACTGGTCGCGTCCAAATAGAATGATCGGTTCCAAAGAATGTGATTGTTCATTCAGATCTTGCCATTTATTAAGGTTGAAAATTAATCCGCATTTACGTGTTGAGGAATAGGTAGCATCTATTTTGGGTATGGTGGTATAAACAATTGGATTGTCTATATGAACATAGATTCCTATAGCATCAATAGCAACTTCTACAATCGTAGGTGCATAGCCAAAGCGTTTTTTAAATTTGGCAATCTCCTCCGCATTTGGTGCACGACTCATAGCACCTATGTCGGTTTTACACCTTATCAACTTAGGAATGGCAATACCTGAGCCTCGCGAAACAATTTTGATTTTTATGGGCGAACCTTGCTTAAAGGCATCAGCCCAGGCTTGTACCAATGGACGCATAGTGTCCGAACCAGAGATCACAAGTTTGTCTTGGGGAACCGGACAAGTATCCGCTGTAACAGTGGTGTGTATCAATAAGTATTGTATCAATACAATGAATACTAATCTCCAAGTACTAGTCAACAAACGACCGTTGATAAACATATTTATTATGTGTCCTTCTTTAGTTTTTTAACTTAAAAATCAATCATAAACTGTTAGATTCACCGAGTACAGATCTTGATGCGGCCATCGGTATCACGATTCCCAAAATCTTTTGGTAACTTTATTTTTACTTCATCTGGACTATCAAAAGTACTAAGGAAGCCCTTATTGAGAGTATGTTGTTGCCCTCTTTGTGAACGAACATAAAGTAAAAATTTGGCAGCCAAATCCGAAGATGAAGTGGTAATACCATTTCCTTCCAAAGCGTACATATATAAACCTCGTAACAGTTTATAAGGATAATCCCTTGGATTAAAATCTTTAGCCAATGGATCCACTACTTTTGTATTTTGCTGAACACCACGTCGAACGCGCATTGGATGGCGAAAAGCGGCTGGTTGTAACCGTAACCAGGTTCTACTTGCCCAATAAATAGAACCACGCATATCTAGTGCATCACTCATACAGTGATCATTATCTTTACAAGATATAAAAGTTTTAGCCCACTTTGTATTGCCAGTATAATTTCTCAACACTATATCAGTAGTGCCACTGCCTTTACGTGCTAACACACGGATATTACCCTTCCCAAGGTCACTGATATAAAACCATGTAAGGGCTTCGCCAGTCAAAATTTCAGTGAGTGCATCTTCACCAATAGCGGGTACTCGATTGTGTAGATCGGTGACGAAAACAATGGCATCATACCCGATAACCGCTGCACATCTAACCTGTATTCCACTAGCTTGTAAAGCTTGCACATCTTGTTCAGCCATAGGATCGGACATAACCAATAAATGTACCTTACCCTTATGAGCCTGCACTAGACCAGTTTTTGAACCAATGGCATGTATTTGTAATTCTGGCATACGAGTCACAGTGCCTAATAATGGAAATTCTTTACTAAAATCATCTTGATCTAGCTCATTTTTTGTAAATCCTTCTACCCAAGCGGCGGCAAGACCCAGTTTATCGCCTAAAACACTATCAGACCCTACAATAGTCAAAACGATAGGCGGTATGGTTTTGGAAGCTATTTCTTTAGCCCCATCTTTAAGATCATTAATACTAGAAACAGCACCAAGCACAGCTCCCAAAAAACTGCCTAAAAAGACAAAAAATGGAATAAGCAAACTGGATTGGCGTGGTGAATAAGTAGCAAAATTATTTGTTGCCATAATAAATTATTTAGAGAAGGTAGAAATGATTTATATATCATAACTATCAAATTATCATCTAGTGAGCAATTTAATTATCAACCACTTTAATTGTTATTTATTACAATAATATGACAAATCTTTGGCTCTCCCATAATTTCCGTAGTACGTAGTCTGGACAGGGAAAGCCGTAGCTCTCGTTTACTCACATTACCACCTATCACTTACCAAATCCTAAATCCTGCACGACTTGACAACTAAATCACCTCGTACGGCGGTAGAAACAACATGAATCCCGCCTTTTAAACATCTCATTCGACCTTGTAATTTTTTACATTACCATCTGCTACCCAATCTAGTGGATAAATTCCATTGCATATATTCTGATTCTACCGCTTTCTGTAGGTATATAAATATTTGATAATACTAAATAAAATCATGAGACACAAGCTACTTATATTCAAAAAAGGATTGTAAGTGTGTACTATCAATACTGACAAAGCTAATTGTAAGTAGGGTAGTACTACCCACAGAAAGCGGCAGAATCAGATTGGAAAAATTAAAATAAGAACAGTATAAATAAGTATTTTACCCTAATCAGAGACCTACAAAAAATGTCTCAAATACTTTATGGTGTAATATTTTGCATACTTGGTCACAGACAGATCTCAAAAAATTTGTAATATTTATAGTATAAAAAATATCAACAACCATTGACATGTTGATACTGTATGTGTACGGTATTTGTTGATAATATATAAATTTTTTTATCTCTAGGCCAGTTTGTAGAAGCTTAAACTGCAAATCTTGGGCTACACAGTATTATGCTGGTGGTAACAGATTGGAGTTAGATGATCTGTACTAAAATTTGTTGATATTGTTTAAGTAACCCTAAGCATAAGCGAGGGGATAATGGGTTGATCATTCCCATGTTCGGAATTGTTAAATGTGTATACATGTTGATACTTCACAACAGAATTTTGATCTAGCTATGGCATCTTGTCAAAGCAATGAACAAGTTATCCAAAATCTTCAAACGGCTGGGGTAACATTAACTGAATTGATAGTAGCTATGGCTATTATGGCAACTTTGTTAACTATGGCTATTCCTGCATTTAATACAATGGTTACTAAAAATCGGCTGGTTGCTCAAGCCAACTATTTTTTAGGAGCAATTTACTTAGCTCGTAGTGAGGCAGTAAAACGTGGCACTACAGTTTCAATTTGTAAAAGTGCCGATGGTTTAACATGTGGTAAATCTGCTAACGGGGTAACCTGGAGCAAGGGCTGGATTGTTTTTGTTAATACAGATAATGATAAGCCAGCAGATGTTGATACAGATGAAACTATTCTACGCGCTTCTTCTGCATTGCCAAACGGTTACACTTTGAATCCTAACCATAATTTTACTAATTATATAACCTACAATTCTCTTGGTAGGGCTAATAATATAGGCACATTTGTTATTTGTGCCAACAGTGATGAAACTACAGCTAAAGCAATTGTTATCATTCGTACTCGTCCTCGAATAGCTAAAGATACTGATGGGGATGGAATTCCTAATAAAAGTAGTGGCAATATAGGCAGTTGTGAGACACCATAGCTAAAATTTAACTTAGCACTTTTGAGGAGTTTCGATGACTATAACTTGTACTAACACAAATGTACGATGTTCTCGATACAAAATCCAAACTCAAGGAGTTACTTTGGTTGAGTTGATTGTTACTGTAAGCATTTTAGCAATTTTGGCAACTATGGCGATACCATCATTTAACATGCTGGTAACAAATAATCGGGTTGCATCCTATGCCAATAGATTTATAGGTTCACTTATGTTGGCCCGTAGTGAAGCAGCTATAAGTGGGCGACGAGTAGTGGTATGCAAAAGTAGCGATGGCGCAAATTGTGTTACTACTGGCAATTGGGCACAAGGTTGGATTGTTTTTGTTGACACAGATAATGACACAACAGTAGATGCCGGAGAAAATATATTACGTGTTCAATCTGAACTCGCAGGTGGTTTTACCTTGACTGGTGATACCAATGTTGCTAATTATATCTCTTATTCATCTGATGGTCGTACCCGTTTGATTAATGGTAATACTCAGAATGGAACCATCAGTTTATGTACAACTGGTAGTCAAAGAGCTATTACCCTTAATGCTGTAGGAAGAGCCAAAATCAATGCTACAGGAGCTACTTGTCCATGAACCAATCTCTTAAATCATCTGGATTTACTTTGCTTGAAGTTCTAGTTGCGATGGGTATTCTGGCTATTGGCATACTAGGAGTGGTATCGTTGCAAGCAATATCTATGAAGTTAAGTTCTGGTGCTTTCTTACGTTCTCAGGCTACTAATTTAGCTGTCAGTGTTATTGATGCAATGCGTACTCATGGAACTGCTAACTATAATACTGGAAATGCATTTCTTCCTAGCACTATAACAGATTGTAGCAACATTTCCAGTTCACTAATAGGCTCCATAGCTGGAGACCGTGCTATCTGGCTTAATCAGGTAGCCTGTACTTTGCCAAGTGGCCAAGGACGTATTGATGTAACTGGCTCTACTGTTACTGTGCGTATTCAATGGGATATCAGTAATGAACTTACTCAGGCTGAACAGGATAGCGGCCAGGCAACAACACAACAACTTGTTATGACTACTAGACTATGAACAACAGCCCTTTATTTACTGCTACGAAAAGTATGCACTACAGAGTTCAAGGAGGATTTTCCATCACTGAACTGATGGTGGCAATGACACTTGGGTTATTTTTGAGTGCAGGGATTATACAAATATATATAAGTAACAGGCATACAAATAGATTAAATAGTGCTGTATCAGCAATACAAGAAAATGGGCGTTTTGCTCAGGAAATGTTAACAAATGCCGTTAGGCAAGCTGCTGGTTCTGGGTGTCCTGTTACTAATAGCATTGACCCCTTAAGTACTACCCCGCCTTGGTGGCAAGATTTTGATAATCCGCTACAAGGTTTTGATGGAACAGCAGCTTTTTCAGCCGTAGCTTTTGGCACCTCAGCAGGAGATCGGGTTTCTGGTACTGATGCCATTATTGCTCTTGGCACCAGTGGAGGATATTTTTTAACCAGTACCACAGGGACACCAACGAGTGCCATAACTCTAACAACATTAACGCAATCTGTAGGTTCTACATTAAGTGTTAATGATATGGGGATTATATGTAACTCTACTGATACCTCACTGTTTCAAGTAGGTAGTATAGTAGGTAATACAGTTAATTTTGCTTCTGCTGCAACAGTAGTATATGGAACAGATGCTACTGTTGTCGATTACGTGCCTACCGCATTTTACATTGGAGTTAGTACGTCTGGGACCAATCGCTCTCTATATCAAATAGAACTTTCAGGAGGAGCAATGGTAGCACAAGAATTGGTAGAAGGTGTTGAAGATATGCAATTATTCTATGGAGTGGATACTACAGGGCCAGATGCAAATGGCGATCTAGCAGCAGATACATATCAAACCGCTACTACTGTAACCGCTGGTAATAATTGGTCAAATGTTACTAGTGTGCGTATTTACTTATTACTTAGCAGTGTAGATGAAGACAATCTTATAGATCAAGCCCAGACTTACCTTTTTACTACTGATTCTGGAACAGATAGCAATACCTTAAGACCTTTGCAGGCTACGGATCGACGTTTATATCGAGTATTTTCAACCACTGCTAATATTCGTAATCGATTATAGAGAGCCTCAAAAAATTGGATTAAATATCCTTGCAAATAATATTTTAGGTTAATTATTCGATGTTCCCATAAATAATACGGTTGGTATTATAATGGCTGAAACAAACTTACAAACATTTACCCATAATATATATGGTACTGTAACTGCACTTGAAATCAACGGTGAGGCATTTTTCAAAGCGAAAGATGCATCTGAAATGCTTGGATACGCTGATACTGATCAAGCTATTAGAAAAATTGTAGCTGATGAAGATAAATTTACGTTAGAACAATTAGTTGGTAATAACCCCGTCTCCGGGACGGGGTTGTTAAAGAACATGCACCCACACACCATATTCGTCAATGAGTCTGGCTTAAATGATCTTATCCTAGATAGTAAAAAGCCTCAAGCCAAAACAATTCGACGGTGGGTAACTAAAGATATTTTGCCAAGCATTCGTAAAACTGGTTCCTACATGCACCACATGCACCCACAGGACAATATATCTTGTACCTCTAAAATATCTACCACTTTACAAGATATTGCTAAAGCACACACAAATCTTGCTAATAAATACCTGGAATTAGCAGAAATATGGGAGCAAGAAAAAGGAACTGTTAATACAACAACTCAACAAGCCCTAGTTCCTAAACCTGACATGCACCCAACGCCAGAGATCCAATTTTTAACTTCTTGGTGGGATTGTATTGATCATCGAGATGTAACCGCTAAAGATTTACATAGAATTATTAATAATCAACAATGTCCTAAATTACAACAGGCAGCTATAGAGTTATTTGGTCCCGTAGACACCTGGACTAATCGCAAATTAGGCAATATATTGCGTAGTTGGTCACATCAAGAATTTAAAGAATATGTAGTAATTAATTTGGGTAAGAATAAGGCCGGTACTATCTGGCGTTTAGAACATAAATAATACGGTTGCTATTATAATGACTGCAACAAATTTACAAACATTTACCCATAATATATATGGTACTGTAACTACACTTGAAATCAACGGTGAGGCATTTTTCAAAGCGAAAGATGCATCTGAAATGCTTGGATACGCTGATACCAAGCAAGCTATTGACGTTAATGTAAATGCTGAGGATAAATTTACGTTAGAACAATTAGTTGGCCAAGGCCCCGTCTACGGGACGGGGCCTTGGCATAACATGCACCCACACACCATATTCGTCAATGAGTCTGGCTTGAATGATCTTATCCTAGACAGTAAAAAGCCTCAAGCCAAAACAATTCGACGGTGGGTAACTAAAAATATTTTGCCGAGTATTCGCAAAACTGGCTCCTACGTTCACCAGGACGTTCACCATGTTCACCCTGACGTTCACCCTGAAATACAAAAACAACAACCTAAACGCAATTTGTGCTATATTCACTGCTTTACCTGAATCGTTAAAGTCCTTTATTAAATTGAACAAAGTTTACTATGACAACTTCTTCAAGTTTGTATGATACCGATTTTGCTGCTTGGGCATTGCATAATGCAAACTTATTACGCAATAAGCTCTGGTCTGAAGTGGATATTAAGAATCTTTGCGAGGAATTAGAAGACATGGCCAAAAAAGATCGCCATGAACTAATAAGTAGTCTAGTAATTTTACTGCTACATTTGCTAAAACATCAGTTTCAAACGAGTCACCGCAGTCGTAGTTGGATAAATTCTATTGTAGAACAGCGTTATCAGGTGCAGCGTCAGTTAAAATTAAGCCCCAGCTTAAAAACTTTTATTGACTCAGCTCTCATAGAAGCTTATCCAGATGCAGTAAAATTAGCAGTTAAAGAAACTAGTTTACCTTTTAACACATTCCCTAAAATTTCTCCTTATACACTTGAACAAATATTAGATGAAGATTTTTTTCCTTAATAATTCGTAAGTGAGGTGAAATACGGGCATTGGTTCAGTCTGATGTTTGAACATCACAACTACATTATTTTATAATATTCATTAGACTTTATTCGAAACCTCCCATCAGAGTAGCTAACATAAGGCAATTATTAAGTTATAGATTCCTGTTCCTGTTTTCACAGGAATGACGTTCTTTTCGCAGGAATGACGGGGTTCGGATAATGTCTATTGGTTGATGTATTTTGAAATGTACTGAAATGAAGGACACCTATTTTTTCGATGAAAATATCCCAATACGTTCCTAGCAGTGAAAACCAATATATAGAGTTTAAAGAAGAAAATGTTTCTGCTAGAGACCTTGCCGATGAAATTGTAGCATTTGCCAATGGTGAAGGGGGAGAGATTTGGCTTGGTGTCAATGATAATGGTACTGTAACTGGAATTAAACGTAGCTATGAAGAAGATGTAATGAACATCTGTCGAACAGCAGTGTTACCACCTGTGCATCCAATCTATGAAGAATTAACAATTATAGAACAAAACGGCAAGCAATATCAGGTTGCCAAAATAATTATTCCCAAAGGTGAAGATCGACCTTATTATACTTCAAGAAATCGTTATTACATTCGGGTTGGTACCACTAAACGCATTGCTTCCAGAGAAGAATTGGTACGCTTATTTCAAGCTGCCGGATTATTTCATTACGATCTAATAGAACTTGAACAGGCTTTAGTTAATAACCTCAATCTATCAGAGATCAGTGCTTACTTTGAACGCTATAAAATTGCTTATGCAGATGAAAGTGAAGATGAACGCATCCGCTTAATGCAGGCTACTGATATATTAGGCAAGCGTAATTTGCCAACGGTAGGTGGATTGCTAATCTTTGGTATCTCACCAGACCGCTTGCTGCCACAAAGTGGCATAACCTTTGCCGTTTTTCAAGGCAAAACAATTGGCGAAACGCTGCGCGATAAAAAAGAATTTTTGGGTAGCTTACCACATCAGATAGACAATAGTTTAGCTGCAATTTTAGCAAATATTCCAATACCTTCTACCATCCAAGGAGCCAAAAGGATCGAGCAGGCAACCTACCCACCAAAAGTATTTCGTGAACTGTTAGTCAACGCTTGTGTACATCGTAATTATAGCATTATTGGTTCTCGTATTAGGGTTTTCTTATTTCAAGATCGTATCGAGTTTATCAACCCTGGTCGTTTACCCAATATCATTACCATAGATAAATTGATAGTGGGTACTAGTTTTGCTAGAAATCCACTTTTAGTGCGTTTAATGGAAAACCTAGGTTACATGGATAAATTAGGACGTGGTTTACCAATGGTCTATCAAGAAGCCAAAAAACTTAACAGGCATGTCATATTTAAAGAAGATGGAGAAGAATTTCGTGTTATATTGCAAATATAATCGTTTGTACTATATACTGCATCGCGTTACAATTTTGGATTCTTTCTTGCTATGGATTCCTGCTTTCGCAGGAATGACGGGTTAGCTATTCACCAGACAGCAGCTTTTACATTAGGCCACTTCGTCATTCCTGCGAAAGAACGTCATTCCTGTGAAAACAGGAGCAGGAATCCAGCAAAAAACTGGATAGTCGAGTATAAGTAAAAATTATAATTTTTATAAAATTATAGACATAGATCACAGAAAAATTTGTAATATGGTATTATATAGCTAAGGTATAGCTTTAAATTTTAATGCTAAAACAATTCGACGGTGGGTAGCTAAAGATATTTTGCCAAGTATTCGCAAAACTGGCTCCTACATTCACCAGGACGTTCACCATGTTCACTCTGCAATACAAAAACAACAAATAAAAGGTGACTTCGTAGCTACATTACAAGATATGGGAACTACAACATGTGATCTTGGCGATGCAGTACATAAACTAGGCAATAAAGTTTTAACGTTAGCAGCTATATTAGATACTAAAGCTACAATCGCTAAAACAACAAACAATCCCGTTAAGCATCAAATCTTACCAACGCCTGAAATGGCTTTTCTTACTGCATGGTGGGCAGGTAAAACCAAAGGGGCAGCCATTTGGCACTTAGAACATAAATAATGAGGTAATTTATTATGTCTTTACTTATTGAAATACATCACAGTAAACAGCAAGGTATGGTATTAGTCATATCTTTGGTGTTCTTATTAACATTAACTCTAATTGGCAGCATGGCGATGCAGGGTACAGTGTTAGATGAGAGAATGGCCAGCAATGCACGGCAGCGTGTTGTTGCCTTTCAGATGGCCGAAGCTGCTTTAAGTGCTGGAGAAAATGCAGTTAACTTTACTCCAGCCTCCTCTACAGGTTATTACCGAACACCAACAGCACCAACGAACAGTGCATATTCTGCGCCATTAACACAAACCAACACCAATGTAGCTGATTATTGGCGCAACTTTAATTGGGATGATAGTAACTCTAGAGTTATTACTATTGATACTTCATTATCTGCACAGCCACGATATGTCATCGAATTGATGAATCAGGTAACTACAGGTAGTGGAGGTGGTGGTGGTGGTAGCCTGGAAGCAGGAAAACCACTTGGCCAAACAGGAGCAATAACCAATCCTCAATATCGTTATCGTATTACTGCCCGTGGAGTTGGTAATGTTAACGATGCTGTAACTATTGTCCAATCTGTGTTTATACAGTAAAAATTAGTAAACGTTTATTAAATATCGATTTTAACTTAAATTAGGAGACTATATATGAATCCTACCATACCGCAAAGGTATTATACCTTTTTAATAAGTCTGCTGTTGGTATTAATACCGCAGTTGACTTATGCTGAGCCTGCTCAAGCACCCTTATATTTATCAGTAGTGCCTAATAAGCCCAATATTATGCTCATGATAGACTCCTCTGGGTCTATGGGCAGTCGTGTATCAGGTGATGCTCAAAATAGAAATAGAATCCAGATTGCTAAAGAAGCTGCTACTAACTTAGTCAATCAATTAACTCCAACTTCGGGAAATCCAACCGTAAGGTTAGGACTTAGTGTTTATAACTCTAGCTACGGTGGCAAGCTGTTATATCCTTTAGAGGATCTTGATGCTACTCATGCTGCTACTGTTAAAGGTGGCATTGCTAGTATATCAGCCGGAGGATACACACCATTAGCAACTACGCTATCTGATATAGGTTATTATTTTGCTATTCGGCCAAGTAATACGGGCAATACATTAACCCTGCATCCAGGAGCTGTTAATCAAGATGCTACCAAAACAATTTCCCAAATTTTTACTAAAACGGATAATAGCACGATCCTTAAAGGCTTTGATCCTGCTGAGTTAGAGGCCTGTGTAGTTGGGACTACAAATATAACGCCTAACGATTGTGTTATTCCTCAAAGTGGTGGTACTTGTCAGCCTACTGGTGGCTTTAATCCAACCTGTAGTTCCGGTTTTAGTGAATTTGTCGATGGTGGTGCTAGTACCAAAGCTTTAGCAGAAGACACTAATACTTATCCCCCAGTTCAAATGTTGGTAGAGGGAACTACACCTGTTTTTTGTACTGCAACTAGCGATCCGGTATGTGCTACACAAATTAATTTTGGTACCTGCGCTTCCTGTGGCGATCCAGATCCTTGTCCTACTTGTTCTGATGATACTGGAACCACGCAAACCATTGAATATCTTGATAGTGGTGCACCTAATATGTATTCTGGTGACTATCTTCTCCCCCCTACTGCAGCAGCTATTAGTGTTGGTGGTACAATAAATATTCTTGCAAAAGCTCAACCATCTAATACTTGGATTGCTGATTTTGGTTCTAAGCATACTAATAACCCGCATCGTTATTCTACAACCACTCCTAATGTTTGCGAAGTTAAGGATTCTCCAGGCAATAATAGTGATTGCGACGATGTTGACTGTGCAATCAAAGGAATAGCTGACGGCACATGCCGTATTTGTACTACATATGCTGGTACTAATAGTTGTGAATGGTCTGATGGAAGTGGTTCTTGTAGTGTAGCTGGTGCGCAGGAATGTGCTAGCTATTCCTGCGATCAATGGGATATTTGTTCATGTACAGGAGGAAATCAGTGCGTTGTAGAAACTGTTGATATTAGGATCGGTTCTGGAGGGAACAATAACCCAAATGCTTGCCCTAGTTGTAATGATACAACTGGTACTATAGCCCAAACTATCCAGTTTATTACATCTGGGGGTTATAGTGGTTACCCTTACGTTGACTCCACAACTGAACAAATTTCGCAAGATAGCCAAATAAATATTCGCGCAAAGGCTCAACCAGCCAACGCTTGGATAACAGCTACCAATGGTAGTCACTATTTTTCCACAACTACACCTAATATTTGCGAAATTAACGACACACAATACTCTAGTGGCGGCGATTGTGACGATAATAATTGTATAGTAAAAGATATAAAAAGCAAGAACAGAACATGCCGAATTTGTATTACCTATGGCGGAACTGATGGTACATGTAGCTGGCAGACTGGTGGAGGTTCTTGCAACCTGGGAGATACACAGCCATGTTTAAATCAAGTTTGTTCTGCTACAAAAACGTGTCAATGTACTGGCGATGCCTGTGTTGTTAATCAACAGGATATTACTGTAGGCAGTGGTACCACAGCAGGTTGTACTGGTGGTAGCAGTGGCAATACTGGAGGATTATTAGAAGCAGGCAACAAACGCTTTGATCCTGATAAATGGTATACAGTCCAATATAACGGTAGTGCTGATATCATGGGACCCTATAGAGGCGATCAATTAAATTGGTACTTTGCTGGCAACAACGATTTTACTGAAGGAGCGCTAGAACTACCAGGTACAAGTCAAATAGGTACCTGTGCTGCTACTGATTTTCCTATCCAAAATTGGTGTCAGAAAAGTTTTGCTATACTCATAAGTGACGGTTTACCCAATAGAGATCGTACTGTCAGTGATGCCTTGAGTAACTATCTTGGTGAATGCTGTCCTCGTGGTAGTAGTTGTCCAAGTAACTCTGTATGCGATGCAAATAGTGCTAATGTACAAATGCCAGGAGTTTCTAGACTTTTAAATTCTTGTGGTCCACCAGGACGATGCGATAAAAATGGTGGAGCTTGTCATTTATCCTGTAAAAATGGAGCTAAAGCTGGACGCTCTTATGAATCAAAAGGCAGTGATTACCTCGACGATGTAGCTAAAGCTTTGTATGATATGGATTTACGTCCTGACTTAAGAACAAATGACACTCGCCCCAATGGTAAAAACAATCTTATAACCTATACTATTGGTTTTGCTGATCCTAGGTTAAATACTAACTCCATTCTTAACGCAGCAGCGGCAGCAGGTGGTGGACAATTCTTTTATGCTGATAATGCAGATGCACTGGCTAATGCCCTAAACACTGTATTAGATGCTATCTCCTCTCAGGTTGGTTCTTCAGCATCCGTTGCCACCAATTCAACACAAATAGGTAGTGGTTCAGCAGTATATCAAGCTAAATTTGATAGCGGTGGCTGGTTTGGAGACTTAAGTGCCTTTAGTGTGGATACTACTACAGGAGCACTGGTTGATGCAGATACCTCCACAACTACTGTATTGGACCCAACCTGGCATGTAGTAGATCGATTTCCAAATCCAGCCAATCGCACTATTCTTACCTATGATCCCACTGCTACAGGTACTAAGGGTAAATTATTTACCTGTGCTAATCTTAATGCTAGCCAAAAAACAGCTTTAGGGATAGGTAATGATTGCAATAGCACTACTGATCAAGGCATTTGGCGACTTAACTATATACGCGGCGATGCTACCCACGAAGAAATCAACGCTAAACGTTCCGATACTGGCAATGAGACAAGACAAACAAGTTCAACCCTTGTCTTTCGTAATCGTACCCGCTTGGATCCTTTGACTGAAAATGCTTTGACTCCAGATCCTTGGGTATTAGGAGACATCATCAATTCTAATCCAGTTTATGTAACTATTGATGATTACAACTATAGGCTTTTACCAGGTGCCGAAGGCACTAGTTACATTACATTTCGTAATGACAGCAACTATCTTGGCCGCCGTCCTATGATTTATGTAGGTGCTAATGATGGAATGCTACATGGTTTTGATGCCAGCATGACCGGAAGTACCATAGGCAAAGAAATGGTAGCCTATGTACCCAATGCTGTATATTCAGAGTTTATAAACTTTTCTAGTCCAGCCTATAACCATCGCTACTTTGTGGATGGCTCACCAACAGTAGGAGATGCCTATTTTTCTAATGCATCTGGTTCTGGTAGTTGGCCTAATAATACGAAATGGCGTACTGTCCTTGTTGGCACAACTGGAGCTGGAGGCAAAGCTGTCTTTGCTTTAGATATTACCAATCCTGGTGCTGCTCAAAGTAGTTCACCTTTTGGAACTAGCAATGTATTGTGGGAACTTGATAATACTACGCTAACAGACCTAGGCTATACCTTGCCACAAGCAGCAATTTCTCGTATGCAAGATGGCTCTTGGGCAGCAATTGTGGCGAATGGTTATTATAGTGCTAATAATAAGGCCGTGTTGTATATCCTCGACATCCAAAATGGTCAGGTGATTAAAACCATGGAAGCTATCAATACTAACGATACGGCGTTTACTAGTTCCAATGGTTTGTCCTCACCATTTGTTGCTGATGTAGATGGGGATACTATTGCTGACTATATTTACGCTGGTGATTTACGAGGTAATATGTGGAAATTCGATGTTACTAGTACCTCAGCAAGCAATTGGAGTGTTGCAAATAGTGGTGTCCCCTTATATATTGCTTGTGACAGAGACATGGGTGTCCCCTGTGCAGAAGCTAATAGGCAACCAATTACCTCCAGACCTATTGTAGGTTTAGGTACTCCAGACAGTAATGGCGATAATACCTATATGGTATATTTTGGTACTGGTAAATACTTTGAAGCGGCTGACAATGATTTAAATGCTCCACAAACGCAAACGTTTTATGGTATTGTTGACGATGGAGATGCCGTAGCAACTTCAGGCAACACACGTACTGGGACATTGGTAGAACAAAGCGTTATAGAGATCCAAACCGCAGGATCTTCCGTGTATAGGCTAACTACTAAATATAATTGTGCAAATGATGGTTGGTTTATAGATTTGCCAGATCATGGAGAACGTGTTACCTCATTTCCCTTACTGCGCGGAGATCGGGTAATCTTTCCTACACTGGTGCCTCTTGCCAATACCAATAATAATACTTGCAGCGTAGTATCTAATGGTACTGGTTGGTTAATGGAGCTATCAGCACTATGTGGAGGACCAGTAGCACCTGAACTCCCACCTTTTGACATTGATGGAGATGGGGATTTTGATGCTCAAGATTTGTTAACACCAACAACTGGTGGTGATAACACTGCTCGATCACCATCTGGCATGAAATCTACAGTAGGTATCCCTACAACTCCAGGAGTCATGCAAAAAACTGCTAGTGATGAAGTAAAATATATGACTGGTTCTACTGGTGCCATAGAAAGCTTTACTGAATCACGTAGTAGTGGCGGCAGTACCTCAAATGTAGGTCGTCAATCCTGGCGGCAGATCCAGTAGGCTATAAAAACTACTCAGCCTTTTTCCTACGTATTCCGCATTAGGAACTAAGGCTGAGAATTTACCTTGTCACAATTTCGGATTTAGGTAGATATAGTTTCATCTGAGCCATAACATTTTTCCTTGTGAAGATCGTCCGACCCAACCATTGTGTTCAAGAAGATTGATAAGCTTTAAACTATTCATACTCTACTAATATTATAAATATCAACTAAATTCTAACAGAAAATCTATATATAATGCATACTAAAAATAAAATACTAGGTTTTACCCTAATCGAATTAATGATAGTTGTAGCAATCATTGGAATTTTGGCAGCTATTGGCTATCCATCCTACATAAGCCACATTAGTAAAGGACGACGAGCAGATGCCACCAGCGTATTACTCCAGGCGGCACAATGGATGGAACGGTATTACACCCAAAATTATAATTATACAGTTACCAATGCAATGTTGGCGGCTGCCGGTTTAGATCGAGCCCCCATTCAAGGTTCACAACAGTATTACGATATTACGGTAACAAGCACTACTGCTCCACCAACTTACACCCTTACTGCCACACGTACAGCTGGTAGTGCTCAGGCAAATGATGCATGCGGAGACTTTACACTTACAAATACTGGGCTCCAAGGTGTAACTAATGGTTCCTTAAACGCAGACGAATGTTGGCGTTAAATTTCGCATATACCATATTGTAGATCGTTACCATGTAAAACATGGAACGATTTCACCTAAATATAGCGAGGTAGGGTGCAATAACCAACGGGTATTGCACCGAATTTAATTTCAAATATCCAATCTAATTTTTATCATAAAGCCATTGTTGTAAAAATGTGTTAAGCATTTTGGCGCAATGCCCGTTAGTTATTGCGCCCTACCTCATTGCGAGTTACGCATTACCAAATTGATATTCCAAATTCATTTTACCTATCATTACAAGTTATAATAAGATACAACTCTTATTTTTAGGAACCATTTAAAAATGCCTCACATTAAACATTCACACCCATCCTTAAAACCAGTGCCACCATCGCCGTGGCTTAAGAAAAACATCACTGGAATCGAGTATTGGGTATATATCCTTACTGGACTATGCGGTATAAATATTAGAGGACTGGCTAAACTTTGTGGTGTTTCTGAAGGTATGATCCGTAGTGCTATCCGCAATGTGTTAAAAACTGAAAAAGAAGTGCGTCAAAATTATAGAACTGAACTTTATAACTTATTGGAAGGTAAAGTTATTTTTTTAGAAGAAGTGCGTCAAAATTCTCCCAATCAACAGGGCGGCCCGGTCAAGATAGTAGTATTAGAAGTATGCATGATTTTTATCCGCTACTATGCCAAAAAGGGCAAACCACAAGCAATTGAAACCTTATCTTTATTCTTTGAATTTGGAGCCGAGCAATTTATCTACATTCAAACTGGCTACATAGCTCGTCCTGAAAGTATTGTCCTTGGTGAAATTGAATACCTAATCGCCAAAGAAACCGTACAAGTCAACAAATCTCGCCAAGCCGAAGCCAGATTTTTCACCAATCCCATGACTGGAGAATGTGGTATTGCCCTAGAAAGCCTAGGTTATCTCTGTGGTGGTGTAGCTATCAAGCATGTACAGGCGTTTTTAAATACCCAAAATGAGCCATTTTTACAACCAGATCATCCTGAACAAATTGTCAAAGCCACCGTATGTGCTGAAGTATTACAGTATTTTGGCTATGAACATAAACCCCGTAAAACCGTAGCCCAACATTGGGCTAAAACCTTATCCCCTATGGTGCCTACCTTACATAAAAAAACTAATTATCAAGCTCCAGCGGTGACAGATCGGGAGATGCAGCTTGAACTGCAAAATAATGAATTAAAAGAGGAAAACTCCAGGTTAAAACAACTGGTTAAAGAAGATGAAACCCAGGGCTTAAAAAAACGCCATCGCTTGATGGGACGAG
>LFCU01000236.1 GCA_001044195.1 Candidatus Achromatium palustre | reverse complement strand
CTTGTAATTCCAATACGTTACATGGAAATGCACAAGTTAAAAAATCCTGAATCCTAAATTATATATACATTGGAGTTTTTCTAAAAAAGTAGTTATAGGATGCGCTGAGGCACGAAGCGCATCATCCGTGATGACCAAATACAGACTAATTGATGCGGTTCGTGCCTCAGCGCATCCTATTCAATATAAAGTTTTCCAAGAATTATTGAGAAATTATGTGGAATTAATAATCTAAAACTAAACGAGTAGCCGAAAACCGATCATGCCAAGTTAAATGCTGTGCATCTACTAAGCACCACCAAAACCCCATCCCTAACATTGCAACAGATAAGATAGCACTTATAAAACGCAATAGTGCATCTTGAAACCTAAGAGGCATACCATCGAAGCGTACTACTTTGATCTTCCATGTGCGCATCCCTAACGTTTGACCACCATACATCCAAAATCCACAAAAAAATACCATTGGTATAACTAAGAATAGATAACTACGAAATGCAGTATGTTGACGTATTCTGTCAACATCAATTCCAAGTAAGCCTAGGGGGATCACTATTAACGCCGCCGCTAACACTAACAACGCTGTTACAAGCAACCAGTCGTAGCCTATAGCAGCAAGGTGTCGCCACAGGCTAGGTGTATCTGATGGTATATTTTTTACCATGTTTAATTAACGCAAACCGTATACATAACGTTCTACATTATTTTCTGTATCTAGTGCTGGCCCTAGTTGGGTATTTACATACGCAGCTTGCTTTTTAACTTTAGGAATATTTACCGCAACATGAGCTTTAGATTTAGGTAATGAAAACATTATTTGTTCAAATTCATCAGCTAGTTGTGCTAACGTTGACATTGGGTCATCAGCAGTATGTAACCTTATAACACGTATAATTTCTTTAGCATATTCAGCATTAACTGCTAACCATTCAATATCAATCACGCGCCCAGTAGCACGTCGCAATAGCAAATGTATTTGTGCTGCTAGTCTTAACTGTTCACTGGATGATGACATAAATGTTCCTTATGGTTTAAATAAATGTTAAAAATCTAACGTAAAATCATACTAAATAAAATTTTATAAATACATTATATAATATTATCGGTAATATCAATTATTTTATCGTTCCCACGCAGAGCGTAGGAACGATCACAATGTGACAAAGTAGGATCAAAAGTATTTGACTTAAGAATAATCATCATGTATTGTACATCAAGTGGATAGGTTATCCATAAGCGTGAAAGTTTCACGTACCATTATATTATTGTAACTTATTAGTTCGCAAAGTTATTTTGTCCAAGGATGATCAACAAAATACCTTTTACGGTAATTCCGGGTGCTTTTAAGTATGAATGCATAATGTTGTCAACAAAGGTTGACCGTTCGGTTGGGACTGCTCAACCAGGACTCTAGTTGCAATTCGGAAGAGTTATCAACAGAGAGCGAATTACCTAAAAATGTCCAGCTTTGTCCAAGTTTTTAGGAACAGTCAATATCTATAATTGTGCTGAAAACTGATAGGTTGTAAGGAAATATTATTAGCTATGAATGCGCTCACGATGTTGAGTAATATCCAAACCAGTTTGTTCTGATACATCATCTATACGCAATCCCATAGCCATATCAAGAAACCATAAAATAATCGCAGTTACCATACCACTATAGATCAGCACGGCTAAAGACGCTATGATTTGAGAAACTATATTCCCACTCATACCAGCTATATTACTATTGGCGAACACTCCAACTGCTAAAGCACCAACGATGCCACCTATACCATGAATCCCAAATACATCCAGTGAATCATCAACCCCAATAAAACGTTTTAAGCCAGTAGCTCCCCAATAACAGACTAATCCAGCTATAGCTCCAATAATTACCGCAGAACCTGGAGTAACAAAACCAGCTGCTGGAGTAATGGCTACTAATCCTGCTATGGTTCCAGAACACAGTCCTAATAAAGATGGATTCCGTCGCAACACCCATTCTCCTAACATCCAAGTTAATGCTCCACTAGCTGCTGAAATATGTGTAACTAGCATAGCTAAACCAGCGCGGCCATCAGCCGCTAGAGCAGATCCTGCATTAAAGCCAAACCAGCCAATCCATAATAGTCCTGTACCTAACATAGTTAAGCCTAGATTATATGGCTCAAAAGACTCGTGTCCATAGCCTTGGCGCGGCCCCACTAGCCAGGCACATATTAAACCAGATATTCCTGCATTGATATGGACTACAGTGCCTCCAGCAAAATCTAGTACACCTCTTTGGGCTAACCAACCACCAGGTTCCCATACCCAATGTGCTATTGGTACATAGACAAATATAGTCCATAGGGCAATAAACCATATAACACTAGAAAATTTCATGCGTTCTACGAATGCACCTACAATTAGTGCAGGGGTAATGATAGCAAATGTAAGTTGAAACATAGCGAATACGGTTTCAGGAATATTGGGGGCTATATGACTTACTGTTATTTGTTTAGTAGTATGTAAATATTCGAAACCTGAAAACCAAAAGCGGCTAGTGCCACCTATTAGGCTATCTCCTGGAGTAAATGCTAGTGAATAACCTCCAGCAAACCAGATAATGCTTACTAAAGCGGCAATAACAACGGTATTGGCCATAGTGTTGATAACGCTTTTTTTGCGTACCATGCCGCTGTAAAATAGGGCGATGCCTGGTAACGTCATGAGCAAGACTAAAGCACTAGCTGTCATTATCCAGGCAGTATGGGCATTATTTATTTCAGTGGTTGGTACTAAAATAGGACCTGGTAGAGCGGCCCATGCAACGCTGTTTACAAAAATACTTAGTAAAGCTAATACATAACGCCAAGTTGGTAGCCATAGACCTAGCCTTGACATTGTGGTCTCCTAAAAAATTTGGTATATTGACATCATTCATTTGCTTCCAAAAGTACTTTACACGGATAGTTCCCACGCTCTACGTGGGAACGATAAAAGTGTAAACTGGAAAATGAAGGATGCCGATATATTCATCTATTATTTATAATTAAGATAAAGCAATATTTATTCCAATATACTTATAACTAGACATTAGACATTAGACATTAGACATTAGATATTATACCGATTTTTAACCAAAATTCCGGTTCCATTTTAGAAATTAGAAACTTTTTATATTAAATTCAATGTGTTACAAAAACTGATATAATAAACTTTATCCGAAACCCTCTTTCAAATCAATATTCATAAGGCGATAACTGAGGTTTCGGATAATGTCTAATTCTATTTTCTATATTAAATTCAGCTAGTTATGAAAATAGGTCTAATGTCTAATGTCTAAATGTATAAAAAATTTTGGCAATGGTAAAATTGGGAAATTGTTTTATGCCAGATCCTTAAGATGCTCATGTCCATAAACAAAATTGGTATAATGCCTACTATTATATATTAGCTTTATATATTAACTTTTAAAATTGTTACAAACATGAGAATTGATTATGTACCATAAATTATTACTAGCTTTTATTGCAGTTATTGCGATTATCATAGGCACAAGTGCTCCACTTAAGTGCGTTTATGCCAAAGGTATTTTTGATTGGATGAGTCCAAATAGGTGGTTTAATAATAATCGTGATTATGATCGAGGATATTATCGTCGTAACTATTATCCAGGTTATAACTACCCTGGCTACAATTATCCAGGTTGGGGTGGCTATTATCCTGGCTATACTTACCCTGGAGTAGTTGGATATCCAGGATATGTTTATCCTCAGTATACCTATCCTGCACCAGCCCAACAAAATACCCAAAAAAGTTCGCCTATTCCACCAACCCCTCAATAGAAGGTTTAGCTTGGAATAATATACCTTTATTATTAATACTCGACTATCTAGTTTTCTAATATTAACTTTTAAAGTAATGTAGCTTCGTATGACAGATGTGGGGTGGGAGAGCGAAGCGATCCCGCCTTTTTTGAAAATATCACAATTTTTTACATTGCTATTTTCTACCCAATTTAGGCATTATTTCAAAAGAGTAAATTTATAGGCGGGATCGCTTCGCTCTCCCGCCCTACAAATTTATCAAGTCAAAAAACTGGATAGTCGGGTAATAGGTACGCAATGCGTAATACCACTCTATTACTGCTCTATAGCATGAGTTAACCAATTTTTTAGGCAATTAGCCGCACTTGCAGCTAAAGCATTGCCATAATATGCACTATCAGTCCTTAAATGTGTGTTGGTAATGCTAGGAGTTGCAGCAATCTCATGAGCATGACCAATCAACCAACGCTCTATCTCTGTAACATCTATTTCGAGGTGAAACTGCAATCCTAAAGCAGTTTTACCATAGCTAAAAGCCTGATTTTTAGTTATATCTGTTGATGCTAAACATTGGGTATCTATTGGCAAATCATAAGTATCACCATGCCAATGTAACACCTGAAAATCACAAGTGGCTAAATCTTTTAGGCAAGAATTTTCGCCTGCTGGTGTAAGACGTAACGGACTCCAGCCTATTTCTGTAGCATTATTGGGATATACTTTGCTACCTAATGCCCGAGCCATTAGTTGAGCACCTAAACAGATGCCAAGTATGGGCCGTTTGGCTGCTAACCTCTGTTCTATGCAATGCAATTCATCTAATAGCCATGGATATTTGTTGTCTTCATACGCTCCAATAGGGCCACCTAGTACTACTAATAGATCTGGTGCCAATGGATCTAAAATCTTTAAATCATTGAACCCAATGTCTAAATAAGTAATTTGAAATCCTAGTTGGTTGCAAACTGGTGCTAATGTACCTAGATGTTCAAATGCAACATGGCGAATGGCTAAAATATGTTTCATTGGGTAAGGTCAAAATTCTGTTATAAAGTATCAACATGTATACACATTTTTGACACCAGAAATAATATTTTCCATTATGCAGCTTGAGCGGAAATACTATGGCCAATACGCAACACCCGATTTTGCTCATCTAAATATATAAGTTTAGGCTGAAACTTATCCGCTTCCGCCTGACTCATATTAGCATAAGCACAGATAATAATACGATCTCCTGGAGTCGCTTTATGTGCGGCTGCTCCATTGATGGAAATCATTCGCGATCCAGCCTCAGCCTGAATAGTATAAGTAGTAAAGCGTTCTCCATTAGTTACATTATAGATTTGGATCTGCTCATATTCCCTAATACCAGCCAGTCCCATAAGTTCACTATCAATAGCACAAGAACCTTCATATTCTAATTCAGCACAGGTTACATAGGCACGGTGCAATTTACATTTAAGCATAGTCAATTGCATGGTTTTCTGCTCCAATTATTTTTATAAAAATGTGGTAAGACAACGCTTAAGTCCTAAATTTAAGCTATTTAAGTGCCATTTTTTGTAAATGCTATCAAACAATTTCAGTGAAGTTTTCACCCTTATCCATATTTGATTAACCAACCTTTGGATATTTTATTGTAAAAATAATGTGCTAGACAAGCAAAATTTTTATATAAGTGTTATAGGTTGGATGGTGGTCTCGTTTTAAAATACAAAATATAATTCTATACTTTACAACATGTTAACTAAAAATTAATACTTTTTTTAAATTTTTTTAAAAAAATATTTGACAAACGGAAAAACTATAGTTATGCTGCATTGCACAATGTTGCACTGCACAATTAAAGTATATTAAATATATTATTTAATAAAATACTTAAATTAACCTTAAATCAGGCACCCTTAATTTGCTTCCAAAAATACTTTACATGGTATCGTTCCTACGGTCTGCGTAGGAACGATAAAAAGTGTAAACTGGAAAATGAGGGATACCTTAAATCAAATTTTAAAGAGACATTCTGTCATGAATACACCAAAAGAAAAACTGGAATTATTTAATGACTTAACCAGCAAAGGCTATGAAGCTGCAAAATCTTTTGGCGAAATAAATATACGCCTTATGGAACGTATGATCAATCGTCAATTAGATACATTCAATATCGTTATGGATAGTGGGCTACGTAACATCAAAATGATTACCGAAGCCAAAGGCCCCAATGATCTATTCCGTGGTCAAATGGATTTGATTCGAGAAGTCAGCGAAAAGTTACTTATAGAGAGTCGCGAATCAGTAAAAATTACCAGCGAAGCTCGTGATGAATATCGTACCTGGTTTGAACAAAGCGTACAAACTATTACCACAAAAATGAGTCAATCACATCCAATAGCCTAAAAGATATAAGGATATATTCGCATGAGCGATGAACAAAAAATCGCACTTGTTACTGGTGGTATTGGTGGTATTGGTACAGCGATTTGTCAACGTCTAACTAAAGAAGGCCATCGAGTCATAGCTAGTTACTACCCCCCATTAGCAGACGAGGCTCAAACCTGGCAGCAATCCCGTATTGCTGAAGGTATGAACATTGACATCATCGCTGGTGATGTCTCCTCAGCACAAGATAGTGTTCGTATGATAACTGAAATTGTCAATCAATACGGGCCAGTGCAAATATTAGTCAATTGTGCTGGTGTGACCCGAGATCGCACTTTTCGTAAAATGTCTACAGAAGAGTGGGAAGTAGTATTGAACACCAATCTAAATAGTGTATTTTATGTAACTAAACCAGTATGGAATAAGATGCTGCAATTAGGATTTGGTCGAATTATAAATATTTCTTCAATAAATGGCCAACGGGGTCAATTTGGACAGGCCAATTATTCAGCAGCTAAGGCGGGTATGCATGGATTTACTATGGCTTTAGCACAAGAAGGTGCGGCTAAGGGTATCACTGTTAATACAGTATCTCCAGGATATACTGAGACTCCTATGACTTTAGCTATGCGTGATGATGTTAGGAACGCGATTATTGCAGGCATTCCTATGCAGAGGATGGGACATCCTGAGGAAATTGCGGCAGTAGTAGCTTTTTTAGCAGCTAAAGAGAATGGTTATATAACTGGGGCTAATATTCCAGTTAATGGTGGATTGTTTATGCACTAAGTATCCATAAGCCCATTAAAAGTCCATTAAATTGGAAGCTAAGGATAGGGAATTGACATTTCTTATTCACTTCCGTCGCAATTAGAACTTAATTGACATTATTAGAAATTATCCAAAATTTTCTTCTAATCTTAAAGATTAACCTGATTATTGAGACTTTTGGATAACATCTAAATTATCATATTAGATCGTGTGGTGCGCATTGCGCATCATAAAACAGTAGAAGTAATTATTTGAAAATTAAAGATTTATTGTTGTAAATGTAGTATTTTGTTTTGTCTCTCTCAGTCCTCTTCGCCCGGTCCCTGGCCGGGTTTTTTTTTGCTATTGTATGGAACCTTAATTTACATAAAACCATGTTTCATTAAAAAGGTTTCACTAATAGAAGCTGTAGAAGCTGTAGAAGATGGTATATTAGATACAGAGGCTTGTTCTAACCCCAAATTTCCATCTGTTCCAAATTTCTCAACATACAACATTCGCTCCAAATACCTAGCTATAATATCTACTTCCAAATTGATCTTGTAGCCTTCACGATACTCACCAAGCAATGTCTCTTGTAACGTATGTGGTACAATATTAAGTTCCAATTGCGTATTGATAACTTTATTGACAGTAAGGCTAACTCCGTCAAGGCTTATGGAACCCTTAGGAGCTATATAACGCGCTAATTCTTGGGGAAATGCCAAGCGTAACCATAGGGACCTGCCATCAGGTCGGCGTTCTACAACCTTACCCAAGCCATCAACATGGCCGCTAACTAAATGTCCTCCTAAAGGAGTTTGTAAAGTCAAAGCTCGTTCTAGATGTACTTTGCTGCCTGGTATTAGACTGCCTAAGTTGGTAACACTTAGAGACTCACGGGAAATATCCGCTGCAAAACTATGTTCCTGTTTGGCCGTAACAGTAAGACAAACTCCATTAACTGCTATACTGTCTCCTAAATTAATGTCCTGCATCATAAATCTAGTATTTATAAAGGCTTGGATATCCCCACGTTGCGGTTTTAATTGTTTAATTTGCCCAATTGTCTGTACAATTCCAGTAAACATTAGCATCAGAACCTTAATAAAAATTATAGACAACCCGCTCTACATAATGAGTTGTTGGCACAAAACCACGCGCTATTAAATCAGCTTCAATAGTGGGTGCATGTAAGGCTCCCCAAGGAATGATTATCATTTGATACTCAGCATAATGTTTATCAAATAGTTCCATCATTCTAGCATGGCGTTTGTGGAAGATATCGGTTGCTAAATGACTTTGGTCTTTCATCTGAAAATCTTCTAACATTAGATTCTGCAAACTAAAAGTTTCCGACATTTCATTTAAAAACTTGATAGTTTTTGGATTCATGTTAGATGTGTCAATATCAGCAATAATGATTTTTATATCTTTTTTATTCAATTTTTTATTCAATTTTTTATCATGAACCGTCCTGGCAACATTGAAATGTTCAGCCTGGGTTGCTACACCTAATTGTTGCGCTATCTCTTTGTAATCAAGGCTTTTTACCAGATTATTTTTGTCAGATACGCCTTCTAGCAAAAATAGAGTTTTTATTTTATAATCAATGCGTTGAATGATGGCAGCGTAAAATTCCTTTTTACCAATATGGATCATTGGGATGACCTTGACCGTAATAGTCCCAGATTTCTTGGTGAGTTTAAATAATTTTTCTCGACTTACTATGGTTCCAGAATTAGTGAACCTAATATAGTTGCGGGTAGCAGCTTCGGTAAATGCTGGAATACCTAAAATTGGAATCCCAAGAAAGGAAATGATACAGATTAAAGGGATTAAGATACCACCCAAAATACGGCTTAACCAAGACGCACGAATTGGTTGATAAGTGATTGTTTTGTGAAATTCGTTATGCCAAAAGATTCCTAAAAAGTATGTGCCAACAGCAAATTGGATAAGCATAAGTATTATTGAGCCATAGAATACCTGTGGTGCTACATTGTAAAGTATGTTGCGATCTATAAAGATAGCAAAAATTTGTTGAGGATTTGCTTTTTCAAGGGCTATAAGAGTAAGCCAGTTACCCAATAAAGCAGAAATTGGAGTTATAAAGATGGGTAACAACCAAAAGAATTTTTTCGATACTCCTGAGAAAAAAATGGCTATACCGTAAGGAAGTGATAGCAGAATGATCAGAATAGCAAAACCCATTCTAAGATTCATTAAGTCATAATTGTTGCCTATAGTAAAAGTCCATAGTTCATCAATGGTACTTAATATACCATCTGATATGTATAAGATTAAAAAGGTAACGACAAGATATTGGATTGTTCTACTCATACTGGTATTCTATTCACCTTGGTATTTCAATTGGTTTAGAATGATAATGCTTAAATGATATTTGTAGCAGTTTGAATTACTATAAAATAGTTTTATAAATTAATCAATTAAAAATCTCTAACCTTTGGAACGCAACCTGATTGCTTACTTCCAAGTTAATGGTAGGTATCTTTCTAATACAGAAAGTAACTCTTGTAGCCCGTAGGGATTTCGCTTCGCTCTACCCATCCTACGTGCTATATCCAGCATATCCAGCCATAACTTACCCGTACCTTAAATTTAAATAGCATGTGTAGGTACGATTAGTGAAACGTAATTGCACGATTTGTTCTGACAACAACCCAGTGATCGTTTCCACAGTTGGCATCCTACTTGGTAACAAAACTACACTGTTTTAGCATTTGTTTTCAATAAATCAATCATTTCTTTAAGTTGCGTATTTTCGTTTTTAAGATAAGCAATTTCTTTATCGTGTTCCCGTAACAATAGCTGGGCCTTCTCTAATTCATGCGCACATTGGGTTTCACTTAAAACTATAGTGTAGTGGTGACTATTATTGTTGATACCATTAGCACAATATTCTGCTATATTGAATACATTGGCTTCATTAAGATTTAACAGGCTATTAAGATCGATATCAAATATTTTGGCAATTCTTTGCAGTTTAGACATGTCGAGTTTCGTCTCCCCACGCTCTATTTTGGTATAGCCACTTAGCGAATAATTCAATTTCTCCGCCATCTTCTCCTGTGACCAACCTTTTAACATCCTTAATACCTTAAGTTTTTCGTGAACTTGCATAGAATATACCGAAAATTGGTTGTAAATAGTTACATTTTAGGACTGTTATTATACCGCTATTCTCAAGTACTATATTTAATAGGCAATGAAGTTTCTATTTAGTTCCTATGTGGACTTAAGGAAGTGGTATTGCTATGACAAAAATCGTTAGGTTAGATATTTCATTTTTCTTGAACCTAACAGTTTATCCATATAGGATAAGAACCGAGAAAATCCTATGAAAAAAATATTATTAGCAGCAGCATTGACTACTTTTTCATTAACTGGATTTGCAGCTACGTTTACCTGTTATAGATATGTAAATGGTCATCCAACTGGTACTTGGATTAGAGTCAAGGCTGATTCAAAATCTGAAGCAAACGCTAAAGCTTATGCAAGGATGAAAGAGCTTGGTGGGCGCGTTGATTATGCTAAATGCCGGTATTAAAAGTTTAAACTTTTTGGACACGTCTACAAGTTGTGGGAATCTCATAATAGCATGAATTTACAAATAATATTTTTTAAGTATTCATAAAAAATTTTTAGGAAAAAATAGTTGCTTTTTAAATGAAGCTGCGATAAAGTTATAATCAACTTACAGATACGTCTACAAGTTGTGGGAACCATAAATTATCGTTCCCAATCTATGCATGGAAACGCATCCTGGACGTTCTGCATCCTATGATTTATAACGTTCCCACAACTTGTAGACGTATCCGGATTTTTGCTGGATGTTTTGAACCTTGATTTTCAAGATTAACTAGATTATCTTGATTAACGCATCATGGTAATCATGAAAATCAAGTGAATCATGGTTCAAAAATCTAAAATTATGGTGGTGCGCAGTATATTTTAAAGTAGCAAATTTATATATAAGGCATGGTCGCGTTGCTTTCTCGCCTTACATCAGCCATACGAGGTTTTGTTAAAATTAAAGATGCAAAAATGTATTAAAATTTTATCACAATTATTTATAGCAATTACTTGTTTTGGAATTGTTATTTGGGGAAATTTCACAAGCAAGCCGGCGTTTGCAGAACCAAACTTAGCAACAGTTAAGATTGTATCTCGCGCTCAATGGCGAGCTCATACCCCTAAAAGAAAAGGTTTACGTAACCAATACAAAAAACAACAAAAAATACGCTATATCTCAATTCATCATACGGTTTCAAGACCCACACATCCGCGCTGGAAGGAAACCGATTTGCTGAGATTTATACAAAATTACCATCAACGTACTGGATTTAGGGATATTGCCTATCATTATTTGGTAGGCCATTCTGGTAAAGTTTACAAAGGCCGCAATGACGATATAGCCCCAGCCAGCTTTACCTATTATTTTAGCTCTAAGGAACTAATTGGAGCACGTTGGTCGCATGGCAAAGTCCAACCCAAATCAAGACCCAAAAAAGCACCCGGAAATACTGATGGGCACATCACGGTTGCATTTCTTACTGGACGTGCTGCTAATGGTAAACCCAGAGATATGTTGTTACCTAAAAAATCGATGCGTATAGCCGCCAGGTTAATTGCTGAATTATTGATAAAATATGATTTAACGCCACAAGATGTTCGTGCACACCGTGAAATAGCATTGACTAAATGTCCTGGTTCGGAAATTTATCGATGGTTGCGAGGTAGTGCTTATAAGCCAAATAGTGAAGGGGAGGGAATGCGAGCCATCAAACGAGAATATCAAAAATTAAAACATGCAAATATGTAATATCATGAAATTTAAGGACTTTAGTGCTTAAATATTTAAACTAATTTTTAAAACTTTAATTCTATCTATAAAACTATATAAACTGGAGCCTAAAACATGCTGAAATATATTTTGCTTACACTTGCGATCTTGTTCGCCTCTAGCACTATTCAAGCAGGAGACTATTTTGCAGTGCATGGCTGTCATCGAGGTCATCGTGCAGCAAAGCGTGATGCCAGACGTTATGGTGGGTATGTTGTTAATACAAACAATTATCCTAATTTTAGTTCAGGATATTATTGTGCGGTACATGGACCAGGCAGCTATCGCCGGATGAAAAATGTTTGTAGTAGATATAGCCAATGCTATGTAAAAAGCGGCTACTAATCTCGATGTTAAAAGCATGGTAGCTCGTAGGGCGGGATAACAAAGCGATCCTGCTTTTTTTAAAAATGTTATTCCATCTCATAATTTTCACATTGTCATTTGCTACTCAACAGGCATTACACCTTTATAAGCTGGGATTTTTTATGCTAGATGTTTTGAACCTTGATTTTCAAGATTAACTAGATTATCTTGATTAACGCATCATGGTAATCATGAAAATCAAGTGAATCATGGTTCAAAAATCTAAAATTATGGTGGTGCGCAATATATTTAAAGTAGCAAATTTATATAGAAGTTTACGACCTATCAGTTTACATGTAGGATGGGTAGAGCCAAAGCGAAACCCATCATTATTGATGCGCTTCGTACCTCAGCGCATCCTACCTATGTATAAAACTGATAGGTGGTAAGGTGACCATATACTTCCATCAAAGACATAAAACAGGCATAACATCGACAATGTCCAGCTTTATATTCTCGCAAAATGGCTACAACTCTATCTGTTCCTGGCTCCTGATCTCTAGCAGAAGTATCTAATAAAAATGCTTGATTCATTTAGGATTCAGGATTTTTTAGTTTGTGCATTTGCCAATAACGTATTGGAATTTAATGATAATTTTTGATTGATAGCAAGTAATCAAAAACAATTTTCATGTTTTTTTTGAAAAATCTATTGACAACAACACAAAGACATAGCTACAATATAATTTTTCAACCTTACCAAGGATTTAGGATTTTTTAATTTGTGCATTTACCAATAACATATTGAAATTTAATGACAATTTTTGATTCATAGCAAGTAATCAAAAACGATTTTCAAATGCCCAAATCTATTAGGATGGATGATAAAAAAGCATCATATTATGGTTTCTTTTACTATCCTATAGATTGAATAACTACTCAAATAACGATGAAAATTGTTTTTGATAAACGTCTACTAAACAGAAATTATCTTGTAATTCCAATACGTTACATGGAAATGCACAAGTTAAAAAATCCTGAATCCTTAGCTTATCTTGAATCCCCGAAATTACCCCAAAAAACTTTGCAACTTATTAAAAATAATCCGCCAGCAGAAACCACTGAATCTCAACAATGGAATCAATATTTAGACACATTGGGCATAAAAACCCCAAAACATAGAGCTATTGCCACGGAAGGCGCATTGCTAGGTGGCTTAGGATTCAGGATTTTTTAGTTTGTGCATTTGCCAATAACGTATTGGAATTTAATG
>LFCU01000235.1 GCA_001044195.1 Candidatus Achromatium palustre | reverse complement strand
CAAAGTAGCAAATTTATATAGAATGCGGCGGGATCGCGTTGCTCTCCCGCCCTACAAGCTACGAGCTTTCTTGCTATGGATTCCTGCTTTCGCAGCCAGGTAGGGTGGGCAAACGGCTGTATCGTTTGCCCACGCAAACCAAAGAACAAGGACAAATTATTTGACAATCTCACGTGGGCACGATGAGACTGTGCCCACCCTACCTGGCTGCTTTGAATTCAGCATCTGAACAAGTCTCTGGTGGAATAAAGCCAAGTCCAATATGATCTTTAGGAATTCCCATTTGAACAAGTTCTGAGGCAACCATATCTTCTGTATTGTTGCACTGAATTATAATCGTTTCACCAACAATATCAATATGGATTAAACAGAGGTACAGACGCTTTTGGTTTATCCATCCAACTCGAAGAGCCATATAATGCATCCGTTCATCATCATATAGCAATTCTATATCTGTTCCTTCTATTCGTAATGATTTATATTGTGTGAGGAGGGTTTTAACACATTGTTTATAAAAAGTTATTGTGGATTCCATACTAATGGCTTACTTTCTAATAAAGAATAAACAAATAACAGAATACGAAACTCTTCAATCGCTTCCCGTCCAACTTGCCGACTGAATATACCTTCAAAGGCATGTTGAGGAATAGCTAAATATAAAGTTCGTTCCGGAGCTTGTCTTGCTAAAAATCTACGATATAAACCATATTGTCCTATTGTTTTCTCTAGTTCAACAACTTGAGATTCTGCCAAAAAACTTTTGACCTCAACAACAATTTTTTGAGTAGCGTTTTCAGCAGCTATTAAACGTTCTGCTCCAATATCTGTTGAAAGTTGAGGATCGGTATCAATAAAATAATATGGATCATGTGTAATTGTCCATCCTTCTCTGATAAGTGCATTTTTTACTAAATCGTGATATTTATCTCTTCGAGACATATCAATCCTTTTCTTCCTATTAAAATTAGCATTTACATAAAAGAAAATTTGAGTAGGACTGCTTTTTGCGTTGGGAACAAGGCTAAGCCCGTAGGGCGGGAGAGCAAAGCGATCCCGCCTTTTTGAAAATGTTATTCTATCTCATAATTTTGTTACATTATCATTTGCTACCCAATTAGGCATTATTTCAAAGTAGCAAATTTATATAGAATGTGGGATCGCGTTGCTCTCCCGCCTACGAGCTAATAATATCTTCAATGAGTTGTTTGGTATTACGCAGAATACGTACAACATCGATAATTTCAGCTTTTGTTGCATCATAAGCGAGGCTTTCGGCATAAATATTATGGTCAAGAAGGACAAAATACCAATGACGACCAATGATATAAGCCCCATATATTGGATGAGTATAGTCGTTAGCTTTTTGAGCCGCCACCATTGCTGCTAATAATTGCCCCATTGGATCATTTGAAGTGTTTATTTGCCTCTTGTATTCATGAAGAAACAAAAATGGTTGTTTAGGTTGCTGTTTCCCTGATGCTACTAAAAAATCTACTATTCCCCATAAAGTTTTGCCTTCAGCATACTCTACAGATAATTCTCTTTCTAAAAATGGGCGATAAGCATCTTGATGAAAATCTACTATATTTAGCAAAAGTGCGATAAAATATACTTTTAATTCTTCTTCGTTCCAATCATATACATGCTTCAATAATTTTTGCGCTAACTGATCTAATAATTGGCTTTCTTCTGTAGAAATTATAGATGGAGCAGATAGCCATTGGTGCAACTTAGAATAATCTGTATCTGCTATTAGCTTAAACTCATTTTCTACTTCTTCTTTAGTCCATTGTGCAAAAGGTTTCATATCTTAACGTCCATTGAAAGAGATTTTATATTACATAGAAATGATTAAGGCGGGATTCTCCCGCCCTACGAGCTTATTCAAAGTTGAGAATCCTATAGTATGTGTTTTTTCCGCTTCCTTTTTTTTCTACAATGCCTTGTTGTGCTAATAATTGTAAATCTCGTCGTGCAGTAGATAAAGAAACGTTTGCAGTATTTTTATAATCATGTATTTGAAAATTATGCGAATTTTTTAATTTATTTAAAGAAGCTTCTTGACGCTTTGATATTTTTCTGCTTGCCAGATGGATCTTAACTTCAGAAGATAGGACATTTGCAATTTGTTTTTGCGTAGGCAAATATAACTGATATTCTGCTACAAAAATTTTTCTTTCGAGTCCTTCTAAAGCATAATAAACCTCATCTTTGTTTACGGATTTACATATAATAATACCAACGGGTGGCTTCATATATGGAAGATTTATGTGCTCCCGAAAATATCGCAGATACTTATTCATCTGTCCTATAAATTTGTCTTGAAATTTTTCTATTTTCAAATCTATTAAAATATAGCAGGCAAGATGTACATGAAAAAACACCAGATCTATGTAATTTGTGTTACCTGAAATGGTGATTTTATATTGATTCCCTCCGAAAAAAAGCCTGAACCAAGTTCAAGAATAAATTTACCAATCTGGTTTATTAGGGATTTTTCTAAATCTTTTTCTGAATATGTCTCTGGAAGTTGGATAAAATTAAAATCGTAGGAATTTTTTATAACCTCTGTAATTTCCGGGATGTTTGTATAGGAAGAAGGCATAGAAACTTGGGACGTTTCTAATTTTTTATGTTCTTCAGATTGAATTTTATGCTTTAAATCTCGAATACTCCATGTATGTGTTATTGCTTGCTGTTCATAAAAACGACGCAATTGTGCGTTTTTAATTGTAATAAGTAATTTGTAGTGACTCCAACTAAGTTCAGGAGAAATATATTGAGGTAGTTGGTAACAGACAAAAAATTGTACTGCTGCAAAAAGGTGACTTTTAGAAATTTTCAGATCCTTAGCTAAATCAAGGTATAACGCATTTCCGTATTTATTTTTTTCTGTTTGTTCTTGAAATTCTTGAGAAATTCGTTCTCCTATTTCCCATATTATTTGAACTTTTATATGATTTAATGCGCGTTCTCCCCAAATTTTTTCCATTGCTAAAATAGCTCTTAAATCAGATAATAGCTTTGGATAATCTATAGATGAAACATTACTTTGGGTATTTTTCATTTTTTCATTTCAAAAAAGTGTATGGAAATTTGGTGGTGAATTATATCATATAAATATTTAAATATCAAAATATTAAAAAAAATAGAGAAATATTTTTTCAAAAAATGTGTGGAAAATTGCGAATAATGGGATTATAGCCAGGTAAGGTACGCATTGCGTACCTTCTATTATTTATACATTTTTCTATATTTATTCATTCGCAGTTTTTGTCGAAAAAAGGTATGTAATGCTTACCCTACATGGCTTAATCGTACCTACGCACTGGTGTCTAATATGGAAGCTACTATAACTATTCCTGATACATTACCATCACATCGAATAAAACAACGTATATTGGCTTTTGAAGAAAGTTTACGTTTTGAAGCAGAACTTAGCACAACAACGAATTGTATCGAAAACACTATTACCATACCCGCTGAAGAATGGGAAAGTTTATTAGAAACTTTATTTGTATTACAAAATCCATCTTCTATGGAACAAATTGCCAAATCTACCAAAACATATCAACAAGAAACAGGGTATATTCCATCAGCGGAAGAATTAAATGCGATCGATTAGCTTTGAAGGTGATACTTGGCAACGTTATGAAACATTGAGAACTGAAAACAAAAAATTGCATCAGATACTTTGTCGTATCCTAAAAGAAATGCAACGAGATGATCCTGCAACAGGTACAGGCAAACCTGAGCATTTAAGATATGATCTTTCTGGTTTATGGTCACGGCGATTATCACAAAAAGCCCGTAGGGCGGGAGAGCAACGCGATCCCGCCTTTTTGAAAATATTATTCTATCTCATAATTTTGTTACATTGTCATTTGCTACCCAATTAGGCATTATTTCAAAGTAG
>LFCU01000242.1 GCA_001044195.1 Candidatus Achromatium palustre | reverse complement strand
TGCGAGGTAAAGCTGAAGGTAAAGCTGAAGGTAAAGCTGAAGGTAAAGCTGAAGGGGCAGCTTTGATGCTCAAAACGCTAATCATTGGTAAATTTAAAAAATTACCTCAATGGGCTGAACAGAAAATTGACAAAGCCAATTCTACACAATTAGAAAATTGGGCCAAAAATATTTTTGCTGCCAAAACTCTCAAGCAAATGCTATCTGATTAATGTATATAGCTTATAGTCATAGCCAGGTAGTGATCTAGTAAAATCGTAGGGTGCGCATTGCGCACCATAAAATTTTGCTATACACTATTGAGAAATTGCCTAAATTTGTATATATTGATGATGATATACTAATATAATGTCCTTATTTTACTATAACTTATTTAAAAGAAACTACAATGTTTAACCTAATTAAATCTAAGCTAAAATTAGCTATCCCCATAATCCTCACTATTATAATGGCACTGTCCCTAAACGGCTGTGCCTCAATTAAAGAACAGTTTGCGAATCGTTCTAGTACATCTACACCAGCGCAACCAACCCAGGCAGTTACAGCACCTAAAAATATAAAGCCTAAACCAATAGCACAAACTGCAATCCCAGCAGAATCATCTAGGTCAGTAACTAAATCTGCGGCGCAATTACGCGAACAGGCACAAAAATTATGGGCCGCTGGTAAAAAAGATCAGGCACTTGCACTCATGCAGACAGCTATTAATAGCTATCCAAATAATACATACAACTATATTTATCGATCAATTTGGTTCAGCGAGCTAAAACTCTACGATGCGGCCATTGTTGATGCTCGTAAAGCAACAAAATTGGCTCCAAATAATTGTGATACTTGGGGAACCTTAGGTTGGAGGTTATTTCTTAAAGGTGATTTCGCTGCCGCTCAAGCAGCTACTAAAAAAGCTCATCAATTAGACTCAAATAGTTTAGCTTGGATAGTAAACCTTGGGCATATCCATTTATTTCAAGATGACCACAAAACCGCTCGTAGGTGGTATCTAAAGGCTATGCCCCTAATTCCAGATGAAGCAACTTTAAAATCAGGCCCTTTGGCAGATTTTGATCTGTTTATTAAACGTGGTTGGAAGGTAGCAGAAAGTCGTCAACAACGCGCCTGGTTTGAACAGCAAGCTAGACTAGCATTGGAGGCTATGAATCTTAGAAAACAAGGAGATGTCTTTTATGAACAGGGAAAATACAAGCAAGCATTCCGGTTATTCCAAAAAGCTGCAACTCAAGGCGATGTAGAGGCACAAATCGTACTTGCTTTGATGTATTTGCAGGGGCAAGGTGTAGCCAAAAATCCCGCACAGGCTTTTAAATGGATAAACAAAGCCGCCAAACAAGGAAATGCTGATGCACAATTTGTGCTTTTCAAATTTTACCTTGAAGGGATAGGTACCGCAAAAAATCCAGAATTAGCAGTGCAGTGGTTACGTAAAGCTGCTGCTCAAGGCAATAAAAATGCTCTTGCTATAATAGCTCAACTAAAAGCTCAGCAAGAAAATCCTACTGCTAACAGTCCGCCCCAAAATCCTGCTTTACAGCAAGCTGAAGAATTAAATAGTCAAGCTATCACACTTTACAAACAAGGTAAATATGCAGAAGCTATTCCTCTAGCTCAACAAGCATTGGCTATTCGTGAACGGGTTTTAGGTGCTAACCATTCGCTTACTGCTCTTAGCTTGAATAACCTGGCAGCCCTTTATAAAGCACAAGGCCAATATAGCCAAGCGGAGCCTTTATACAAACGCGCCTTAGCTATTCGCGAAAAGATATTAGGTGCAGAGCATGCAGATACTGCTGCTAGTCTTAATAACCTGGCCGTATTTTATTATACTCAAGGCCAATATAGCCAAGCGGAGCCTTTATGCAAACGCGCCTTGGCTATTAGGAGAAAAGTATTAGGTGTTGAGCATCCAGATACTGCTGCTAGTCTTAATAACCTGGCCGCACTTTATAGAGCACAAGGCCAATATAGCCAAGCGGAGCCTTTATACAAACGCGCCTTGGCTATAAAGGAAAAGGTATTAGGTGCTGAGCATCCAAGAACTGCTACCAGTCTTAATAACCTGGCCGGACTTTATAAAGATCAAGGCCAATATAGCCAAGCGGAGCCTTTATACAAACGCGCCTTGGCTATAAGGGAAAAGGTATTAGGTGCTGAGCATCCAGAACTGCTACTAGTCTTAATAACCTG
>LFCU01000248.1 GCA_001044195.1 Candidatus Achromatium palustre | reverse complement strand
GGTAAGGTGCTTAATTCGTTACCGCTTAAATCAAGCTTAGTTAAGGCTTGTAGCTTACCGATTTCTGGTGGCAAGGTGCTTAATTGGTTGTTGTCTAAATCAAGATGAGTTAAGGCTTGTAGCTTAACGATTTCTGGCGGTAAGGTGCTGAATTGGTTGTAGCCTAAATCAAGCTCAGTTAAGGCTTGCAGCTTAACGATTTCTGGTGGTAAGGTGCTTAATTGGTTACCGCTTAAATCAAGCTCAGTTAAGGCTTGCAGCTTAACGATTTCTGGTGGTAAGGTGCTTAATTGGTTGAAGCCTAAATCAAGATGAGTTAAGGCTTGTAGCTTAACGATTTCTGGCGGTAAGGTGCTTAATTTGCGCCCTAAACTAAGCTTGGTTAAGGCTTGTAGCTTAACGATTTCTGGCGGTAAGGTGCTTAATTCGTTACCGCTTAAATCAAGCTTAGTTAAGGCTTGTAGCTTACCGATTTCTGGTGGCAAGGTGCTTAATTGGTTGTTGTCTAAATCAAGATGAGTTAAGGTTTGTAGCTTAACGATTTCTGGCGGTAAGGTGCTGAATTGGTTGTAGCCTAAATCAAGCTCAGTTAAGGCTTGCAGCTTAACGATTTCTGGTGGTAAGGTGCTTAATTGGTTACTGCTTAAATCAAGCTCAGTTAAGGCTTGCAGCTTACCGATTTTTGGTGGCAATTTTTTTAAGTTGCAGTCGTATAAACATAAGCCTACGACTTGCTGATCACCGTTTTGTGCATAGCCTACAGACTCATAGTCTATCTCACTCAACTCAGGTATTTTTTGGCCTATTATACGTTCTAATTGTTTGATAACGTCTAAATCGGTCTGCTCACGTTTAAAAAAATTAGACATAAGTTATTCCTTGTTTGAATCTTGATTAATAGGATTTATTGGATTACCTGGATTTTTTAACGATATACTTCTCGTCGATGTTTCACGCGCAACACCATAATAGTTAAGACATGGTTTTGAATATCGTAAACTATTCGATAATCTCCAACCCTTACACGATAATATAGCGTACTTTTAAGTTTTTTTGACACCTGAATGTAGAGGATTCACAGCCAATTTGTGGGCTGCTTCAATTACTCTCTTTTGTATTTGTAGCGGCAGTTTTTCTAAATCTTTTAGTGCATTTTTTGAAAAATTGACTTGATACGTCATTTTGATAAACCTAAATGCTGCTCTACTTCTTTTAAAGCAAAAGTTTCTTCCTCCCCTTTATCAATGGCTGTTCTGACTTGTTCAGCAGCAATAATATCTTCTAAATCCTCTAATAATTCTGCATTTTCTAGCAATCCATTTAACAATTGCATAATCCATTGTTTAACATCATGGCCACTATCATGCGCCATTTGTATTAAACGCTGTTCCATTTCGGTGTTTAAATCTAACTGCAACATAGGATTTCCTTTTTTGAACCTTGATTAATACCTCGTACGGCGGGAATGTACCTAGGGACGTAGGGTGGGAGCATCTCGCCTTTTTAAAGCTGTAATATAGCATAAGTGATATTTAAGTGTTTATGGCGGGATTCTCCCGCCCTACCGTGCTTTGTTTTTCAGCAAGACTTTATGGAAGTCGTAGTCATAAAAACAAGAAACTGATGGATGACCTTAAAAAAGTAGTGAGCGAGGCAGTATGAAAGGCACCCGCATTGTATTCAGCCACAATTTGAATCGAGGAAAATACGAAGCGTTAAACGCACAAGCTAGATTATTAGGTCAATTACGTTCTGAGATTTGGCAACGCTTTGGATCGATAAATGGAGTTGGCGTTTTTCATCGCACCATTCGAGATGAATGGGTCAAAATTCGTAATTTCTTTCCGGTAGAAGAATTAATTGCAGAACGTCGGGAGGCAGCAAAAGATAAATACGCCAGTTATAATGTGTACTATGGCGTTCAGTTTATTCCATTTTGGCACTCCCTGTTCACTAAAATTTTGGCCTTATTTTTGAGCAATTTAACCTTTAATATCATTATGTTGTAAAATTTTGTCTGCTACAAATTTTTCAAGCTAAAAAGTGCATGAAAAGAGCCAGACTGAACACCCTACCATCAACCTAACCTACGTTGCTATGCTGCTTGAATATTACGCTGGTTTAGCGTTATATCGTTTCGTAAGATAAAATAACAATGCTAAAGAGAGTATGATTAGCAACCATTCTTCAGGCTCAGGGACACCTGAAGCAAATAAATTACTTCTCCTAGAACTGCTTAATGTAGGTCTACTTAAGGTTTCTACTCCAGAATCTACAGGCCTCTCAAATCGATCAGATTCCTGCTCGGCTTGCTTTAATTGAGCCTTTTGCCGTTCATTGACCAGCACTATCATAGAAGAGTAAGGGCTAACAATCTGGCTAGATTTGGCAATAGTATGTAGCTGATCTAGGAACTCTATATCTGGTGTGCCTTTGTGACAGCGCATCAGATGATCAATAAGTTTAGCTGCTACAATGGGTTGATTTGCATTAAGATTAAATTTTAATGATTTTAAATTGGTACATACGCCAAAATCCCACCGAATATTATTCTCGATATATTGAGTTGCATCTAAAGTGGCATTGACACGATATTGGTACCAGGCTTCCTGTATCGTTGTAGCCACACCACCATAGCGCATTATCTCACGCATTACTGAATCTTGGTATGCTGGGGCTAATTGGTTGAAATGCACAAACCATACACGGCTACCAACTGTAGTGTTAAGTTTAGGATTTTTGGTTTCTAATTCATAGGTGCCTTGATCTGTTAAGACAAATACAGATGCATATCGATTTGAATTCAAGCGACTGATATTAGCGGCTTGATTCCATAATTCACTAGTAGTAACAAGTCCGTAAAATATAATATTATTCAGGTTAGTTACTGTTTGTTGGGTTTCATGTACGGGCTTTACAAAGATATCAACTGTATTGGTCTGTTGTTTTAGGAATTTTATAGCCTGTTCAAGTTCTACCAAGTTCTGACGCATACTGTATGAGCTATCAATCAGGACAGCGATTTTAGGAGGTGTCTTGGATGTGCTTTGATCTGTATTAGAATCGCTAGTATCTGAAGCTATAGATACTGTAATTTTATGGCTTACAGTATTTTTAGATTTTTCAGTATCTTTAAGGTCTTCAGAATGTTGGGAAATTTCAGAGTTTTCATAATCTAGAACAGATATAGTACCAGCATCTATAGAAATAGGAATATTAGCATTTCTACTAGCCGAATTTGGCATCCAGGCATCGGTATGCCACATTTTGATCCCATTTAGGATACGATTACTATAATTACTCCAATAGACATTTCTCTTTTCTAATAGAGTCGGCAATACATTGCCCTGATGCAAAGTCTGATAAGTCATCCAAAGATGCATCGTAGGCGATGCTTCTTCCCTAAAGCTTACGATTTCCATAAACGATCTGGTACGAGTCCACGGCTTTGGCGGAATTGGAAAGGCTCTGAGGCGATATTGCCTTGGCCCTACTTGCTCTAATAATGCAGGATCTATCTGTCGACGCACTTGCTGTTTATAAACTTTTTGGGCGGCACCACGTGGCGAGACTATAAAGGCTTGGGCTTTACTCTTATCCGCCGATTCTCCTAACCAAAGTCCAGTAATGGCTGAGTTGGGTGGCAAGGTAAAATAATAAAATATTTCCTGACGTTCTCTGGTTTGATTAGCATACGCTTCATGTATTTCTACCGCTGTTATTGGACCATTGTGGCTATAAGTAATATTTTGTTCCTGAAGCCATACTTGGCGTTGATTGATATTAATAAGCCCAGCCTCTGCTTCATCACGTCTATACGTAGCTCCAAGGGCCGCAGTAATACTGTCTCTTTCAGCACGTTGAATTGGAACCCCGAATATATTTTTATACAGTCTAGCGGCTTTCCTATCATCATTTTCAGCTCCATCATAAAGTAGTGGCGCAAGCAGCGTTTGATATGCTACATCCCAAGAAGCATAGTAACTAGGGCTGCCACCGAATATATTGCTATACATGCGGCTGATATTGTCTATTTTAGATTTCACACCTGTATAGCGATAATGTGATAGATATGCGTTTAGTAAACCTTGGCGAATTTGATATCTATGTTGGATTAGAAAGGTTTTGTGTTCAGCGTATGAAATCGTGCTGGGTTTATAAAACCAGCTAAATACTTGCTGCTGTGGTTGGATGTCTAGCCACACAAAACCAGCAATCCAAAGTATCACAATGCTAGCCGTTGTAGCGGCAGCACGTTGCCATGATGTTTTGTAGAATTGTTGCCACCAGGTGGAACCATAAAACCATGCGATAGCCAGAGGCATCCCAATAAATAAAGCTATCGAGAAGTAAAAGAATATAAATACAAATGGTGCTATAAAGAAGGCTGGTGTAGTAAAAATTATATAAATAATTGTTAACCATCTAAAGCTGATGATAAATTTAAGAAATATCCAACCTATAGGAATGACATAAAAACTTAAAAGTGCTCCAAAATAAAGGGAGACTATAAGTAGTAAAGCGGCTAATGATGTTGTTTTATAGGAAAATGTATGCTGTTTAGTGTCTTTATAGAGTAAAAAATATCCATAAATACAAGTAGATAGAATAATACTAATCAGCAAAAAGGCACTAGCTAATGTCAGCTCTCGCAGAGTAAACATACGGATTAGACCAAGTACCAATAATGGTGCTTCAACACCATAAAACCAACGAATCTGTAACTCAGGTTGCCAGCTAAACTTTTTAATAACAAGCAGTATGCTTAAAATTGGCAGCACAATTAAAAGTAATAGAGTTACCAGAAAATCAATGTATATCTCTCCCGCTAACGTCGCTGTAATAATATTTGGGCCAATAAAAGGCATGATGCCAAAGATAGTGACAATAAGAAAGACTATATTCCAACCCCAAAAGATAAAATATTGACTCAATCGAATCATTGTAATGGTATCCACTGCATTGTTTTAGAACCTGATCGTTTATAGTTGTGAAAATATTAATTAGATAATTAATTTACATCCAATTTAAATTCAGATGCTTGAGGTTCTGCCTCGGTACCAGATGCTATGTTTTTGAATTTGTCAAATCAAAAAAACTGGATAGCCGAGTGGTGTCATTCATTTACGCTGTAATTCCTCTTGCAATAGCTTAGGAATATAATCGGGGATGTATGCGTTTTCAGGTAAATTTAAGGCATATTCAACTCGTTCTTTATCATGACTAAATAATAGCCAAGCACTGTTATGAGGCTTCATTTCTACTTGCGAGGTAACTACAACCGTAATATCGATCAGGAGATTAATCTTGTATACACCAGGTTTGAGTTGTGACCACTTGGTTCCCGCCTCTTTGATTAAAGCCTCTGGATATCTGGTACATACCGCAACCAAATGATAAGTATCCTGGCTATGATCCCTATCGGTAAGTTTTTCGATCCCTTTTTTGTAGCCTATATAATATCCTATATGTTCATTAATGGCATTGGCATCTAGGGTTTGATGGTGAGATTTATAGGTTACTATGTTGTGATCCGCTTCTGCATTAAGGCCATCCAAAACCTGGCTAATTTTGGCATAGTGATGCAAATTTTCGATAACAAAGTCAACGCGCTGTGGTGTAGCTGTGGTTTCAACTTCAGATTTTATTACAGCACCAGAACCACCAAATTTATAATTAAGTGTTGTCCCTAACAGTAAGTGCCATCTAGCAATTCCTTGTTCATCATATAGGCCAAGCTGTTGTCGCAACAGATCGATTTCTCGTCGCATGGCCGCGATTAATTCGTCCGTGACCTGGCGATCGGGTTCCGCATAGCCGGTTTTTTGATGGATATAACCGTCTATTTGCTGTAATTTAGTAGCCCATTCTTTGGCTTTGGCCTTGCGGGGTGATGCGTTGTAACCGAAGTGATAGATGGTAGCATAAGAAATGTTAGATTTTACAATGGCATCGGCACCATTACGTAGAAAAGCCTGATTTTTATCTTCACGTCCTTCTATGTATCCTAACACGTGCTTAAATGCGACACCACCACATAGATGCGGCAAGCTTTTTAAGCCTATACCAGATGCTCCGGTATTAGGGTTGGTATAGAACCATACGATTCCGGTACGGGATTTGGTGACTTGAATCTCTTCTTTGGCAACGAGATATTCAACATCGTCTAGGGTGATGCTTTTGGGGCGTGGGATGAAATCCGCACCATCAAAGATAAAGCGTTCCATGCCTAAATCTAGGATCTTGCCCATAGATTCTATTGATGTGGTATATCCTTTGCCAGCGTAGTAGCGAATGAAGATAGAACAGATGTTAGACAGGATTATTTTAACTGCCCCACCGCGTTTGGTGGGGCAATTTTCCCCCACTTTCGTTAGAAAAATATCCTTACCTTTCAATAATTTATACAATTCAGTCTTGTAATTTTCCCCCACTTCGCCCTCAATTTTTTGGGATTTTTTAAGGGCACTTCTAATTGTACTAGAATCAACTCCACATAACCTTGCTACACCACGCACGTTTATGCCGCATTGACGTGTGAGTGTGTTTACCCAAAACTCAATGCCATTCTTTTCGCGGTGTTGCATTACATCATCTTCGTCTATTTTGTCTTTTTCGGTCATCTTATCCCTCCTTATAGTTTTATAGTCTATAATACTTGTAAATAAAAAGTCAAATAGGCCGTAGGTGCGATTAGCTTTAGCGTAATTGCACAATTAATTATACAATTCAGCTATTAATCTAATAAAATTCACGTGCGATTACGCTTCACTAATCGCACCTACCGTGCTAGGATCTTGCCCAATAGATTCTATTGATGTAGTATATCCTTTACCGGCGTAGTAACGAATGAAGACGGAGCAGATATGAGACAGGATTATTTTAACTGCCCCACCACGTTTGGTTGGGTAATTTTTATCCACTTTCGTTAGAAAAATATCTTTACCTTTCAATAGATTATACAATTCAGTCCTGTAATTTTTATCCACTTCGGCTTCAGTTTTTTGGCTTTTTTGGATAGCACTACGAATAGCTCTTGAATCAACACCACATAACCTTGCTACACCACGCACGTTTATGCCGCATTGACGTGTGAGTGTGTTTACCCAAAACTCAATGCCATTCTTTTCGCGGTGTTGCATTACATCATCTTCGTCTATTTTATCTTTTTCGACCATCTTGTCCATCCCTAATAGTTTTATAGCCTATATACTTGCAAATAAAAAGTCAAATAGGCCGTAGGTGCGATTAGCTTTAGCGTAATCGCACAATTAATTATACAATTCAGCTATTAATCTAATAAAATTCACGTGCGATTACGCTTCACTAATCGCACCTACCGTGCTGGATAGTCGAGTATCAGAAGGGTTTAATGTTCTTTGAAATTAGTTTAATAACAATCTGTGGATATAGTGCCGCAGCTAACGCATTTAATTCTAAAGTGCCTTTTCCAGGTGGATCAAGTTCGAAAACCGCTAAACCTTCACTAAAAGAACGCCGAAATACGATATTTTGCGAAATACCAGCCTTTATAAAACGTATCCCTGGCAAAGAAGCAAGGGCTATCTGAGTATCTTCGGTTTCAGGTATAGTAGTATCAGTATCACCACGATTAATGAAACATGAGATTTGCAGTTTACGAATGCCTAAAATTTTATGGACATAATGAATAAATCGTTGAGTTGACCAAACATCAGCTTGTGAGGGTGGGACTGGCACTATAATACGATCTGCTAATATTAAGGCACGATGTACGTTTTCCATACTAGATGTACCTATATCTATTAGGGTCTCATCGGCTTGCCTTACAGATGCTTCAGCCAATGCGGTTGAATCATGTATTTTTAAGATTGGTAAGTGACCATCTTCAGCACGTACTTCGGCTACATCCAGCAATGTAGATTGCGGATCGGCATCGATAACTAATACATCAACATTGGCGGTTAGGAGCCATAAGGCTAGATTGAAGGTTATGGTACTTTTTCCAGAACCACCTTTTAAACTGCCAATAACCGTAACCATAGCTATGGTTTAGCCTAAATTTATCCTAAATATCAATATTATCCTAAATTGTTAGTTTTGGTATTTGCAGCCTGCATCATGTTTCCAAACATTTTTTGGAAAAGTTCAACTGATGCTGTTGCTTGGTTCATAAAAGGTCGCATTAAACTTTGGGGATCATAGCCTTCAGCTCCTGCTTCCATTTGTTTGCGAATTTGGGCTAATAATTCTTCTTGAAATCCTTGTACATCTGGTAATCCCATAAGGCGACGAATTTCTTCTGGTGTAATCTCAAGATCAATTTTAAATTGCATTCGATATACTCAATATATATGCTATTTGGTGTCTATTTTGTATATTATATATCTATAAATATATGTTATCTATTAAAAACTATTAGAAACTATTAGAAACTATTAGAAACTATTAGAAACTATTAGAAACTATTAAAAATTATTTTACAACCTATTCCAATCCTATTCCAATGAACTACCAAATTATCCCAGTAACAGATTTTGCCCAGAATTGTACCATATTATGGTGTGAACGTACTCATGAAGCCGCTATTTTAGATCCTGGTGGTGAATCAAAACGCATTTTAGAATCTATAGAACACCTAGGTGTTGTACCAGTGCGTATCCTCCTTACACATGGACATATCGATCACGTTGGTGCTGCTAAAATTATTGCTCAAAAATTTTCTATTCCTATTGAAGGACCACATATTGGAGACCAAGCCTGGCTTGTAGCCTTGAAAGATCAAAGTGAATTATTTGGCTTACCGATAGTAGATACTTTTGTCCCTGACCGTTGGTTGCGACATAAAGACCAAGTCGTCTTTGGAGAGCAGACTTTGGAAGTATTACATTGTCCAGGACATACCCCAGGTCATGTAGTGTTTTTCCATCCACACGATCAATTGGCTTTAGTTGGAGATGTCATCTTCCAAAATGGTATTGGGCGTACAGATTTAACTTTTGGGGATTATGCTACCCTGATGCGTTCTATAAATGAACAATTGTTGCCATTAGGGGACGCAGTACGTTTTATACCTGGACATGGTCCTATGTCTAGTTTTGGTGATGAAAAGCGGCATAATCCTTTTTTAAATAATCTATCTTAATTTTTGTAAAAATGGACTTAACAACCAACCTACGATGCTATAACTTATCTAACCTAATCTATGACAACACTTATGACCCTACGGGGTATACACTTAGCTTTTGGTGATCCCCCCCTCTTAGAGGCAATAGATCTTGTTATCAAACAAGGCGAAAAAATCTGCCTAATTGGCCGCAATGGTACTGGAAAATCCAGTTTATTAAAACTCATAGCAGGTCAGATCAAACCAGATCAAGGGTCCATAGAATCGCGACGTGGTTTAAAAGTTTCTTATCTACCGCAAACAATACCACAGAATATAAGCAGCAATGTATTCACCGTAGTAGCACAAGGCTTAGGTGATGTCTATGAATTACTACAACAATATCAAAGTGCGAACTTAGCTTTAAATAAAGATGCATCTTCAACAGCAATAGAACATTTGACAGAATTACAACAACAATTAGATGTAACAAACGGTTGGCAAGCTACCCAACGTATAGAAACTATCATATCCCGCTTAGAACTAAACCCTAAACTCCCCTTCGCTAGCTTGTCGGGTGGATTAAAACGTCGCGTCCTCCTAGCCCAAGCCTTAGTAAGCAATCCTGACTTGTTGCTTTTAGATGAACCCACTAACCATCTTGATATTGATTCTATCGAGTGGCTAGAAAATTTTCTAATAAATTTCTCTGCAACTCTATTATTTGTAACCCATGATCGCAGCTTTTTAAACCAACTAGCTACCAAGATTTTAGAATTAGATCGTGGCCAGCTAACCGAATGGCCAGGCAACTATACTAATTATTTAAAGCATCGCGAAGAACGCCTTCATGCAGAAAGCAAAATGAATGCCCGCTTTGATAAACATTTAGCCCAAGAAGAAATATGGATTCGCCAAGGCATCAAAGCAAGACGTACGCGCAATGAAGGTCGAGTCAGAGCACTACAACATAAGCGTCAAGAATTTAAACAACGGCGCAGTTTAGAAGGTATAGCACAAATTAAACTTCAAGATATAGTACGTTCCGGGCGTTTAGTAATTGCAGCGGAAAATTTGCAATACAGTTGGGAACAGCAAGTTATTATACAAGATTTTGCAAGCTTGATTTTGCGGGGTGATAAGATAGGTATCTTAGGACCCAATGGTTGCGGCAAAACTACCCTATTAAATCTCTTGCTAGGACATTTAATTCCAGAACAAGGTCAGGTAACTCTGGGAACGAACCTCGAAATTGCCTATTTTGATCAACAACGTGCCCAACTAAATGAAACTGCAAGTGTACGGGATAATATTGCCGATGGCAGTGATACAGTTATTATTAATGGCAAATCCATACATGTATTGTCTTATCTGCAAGATTTTTTATTTTCTCCACACCGTGCGAAACAGCCAGTTGTAGCTCTTTCTGGTGGCGAGCGCAATAGGTTATTATTAGCACGTTTGTTTGCTAAACCTGCTAATTTATTAGTCATGGATGAGCCAACTAATGATTTAGATATAGAGACGTTAGAGTTATTAGAGGATTTATTATTAGCATTTCAGGGTACATTACTGTTAGTAAGCCATGATCGTACATTTATAGATAATATAGTAACCAGTACCTTAGCATACCAGGGTAATGGTAAATTTGTTGAGTATGTTGGTGGTTATCAAGATTGGTTACGGCAACGCCCAGCTATGATAAAATCGTTTATGGATAATAAGGATGGTTCTCAAGCTAAAACTAAAAGTAAATCCAGTACTAAATCTAAAACAAACCAACATGCTAAAAACAAAGCCGCCGATACTTTAGATACAATACGGAAACTAAGTTTTAAGGAACAACAAGAATTAACCGCTTTACCCACTACTATTGAACAATTAGAGTCTGAACAACTAACATTACAAACCAATCTAGCACAACCTGATTTTTATCGCCAGGAATCTGGTATTATAAGTGCAACGCATCAGCGTCTTAAGCAGCTAGAAGATGAACTTCAAGAGGCTTATGCGCGATGGGAATATTTAGAGTAGGGTGCGCATTACGCACCATACAAAACCAAGGATAACTTAAACTATGCCCTTAATACGCCCCTTTGCTGGATTACGTCCTACAGAAAATTATACCACTGAAGTGGCTGCCCCACCTTATGATGTCATGAATGCCCAAGAAGCCAAAGCACAAGCTGCTGGACATCCTTGGAGCTTCTTACATATCTCCCGCCCGGAAATAGATCTACCTGAAGGCACTGATCCTTATGCCCCAGAAGTATATGCCAAAGCAAAAGAAAATCTACAGCATATGCTTGACCAAGGCATCTTAAAACAAGACCCACAAGCCTGCTTTTATATTTATCGCCTTACTATGGGCACTCATAGCCAGACTGGTGTCGTAGGTGCAGCTTCAGTAACAGCTTATGACAATGGCCGCATCAAAAAACACGAATTTACTCGCCCCATCAAAGAAGATGATCGAGTTCGTCAAATAGAAGCCCTCAATGCCCAAACTGGACCAGTCTTTTTAGTCTATCCAAGTACTTTAGAATTGGATAGTCTATTAGCTAATTGCTCCGACAGTACACCTGATATAGATATTAGTCGTGATGGAGTACGCCATGAACTATGGGTACTTACAGTTCTAGATGTTGTTATGCAGCTTGAAAAGCTGCTAGATGCTTTACCTGCATTATATGTAGCCGATGGACATCACCGCTCTGCAGCAGCAGCCCGCGTTGCAGCTACTAAGAGGCAAAATAATCCTCAGCACACAGGCGAAGAGGCTTACAACTATTTTCTAGCTGTAACATTTCCACACACTCAATTACAAATTCTTGACTATAATCGCCTAATAAAAGATATAAATGGGTTACCTGAGGCTGAATTTTGGAACCAATTAAAGACTGAGTGGCAAGTGGAGATTAGCAGTTTGCCAGTACGTCCAACTCAAAGAGCTGAATTTGGGCTATATCTTAATAATACTTGGTACAGGTTAAATTTAGATCCTAATAAAATTCCAGATGATCCGGTAAAACGCCTTGATGTTAGTCTCCTAGCTGACTATCTATTAGCACCAATCTTAGGTATTACCGATCAGCGACGTGATCCACGTATTGATTTTGTCGGCGGGATTCGTGGCCTTAAAGTATTAGAGCAAAGAGTCAACAGTGGTGAGATGCGTATGGCTATATCCTTATATCCTACCAGTATGGAAGACCTAATGGCTGTAGCCGATGCTGGAGAGGTCATGCCGCCTAAATCTACTTGGTTTGAACCCAAGTTAGCTGATGGATTAGTTAGCCATCTATTATGATTTACACTAAAAATATCTGATTCTACCGCTTTTCGTGGGCATATAAATATTTGATAATACTAGATAAAATTATGAGCCACAAACAACTTATATTCAAAAAAGTATTGTAAGTGTGTACTATTAATACTGACAAAGCTACTTATACGTAGAATATTGTTACCCACAAAATCGTTAGAATCAGTTATTATATTATTATTATCCATAGAAAGCGGTAGAATCAGATAAGCTGTATAGGTTATATAAAATCGAGAAGTTGTTTGTGACTAGATCATAAGTAACCAATACTTATATGTCAAATAAAAAACTTTATAGAAATAAATATTAAATAAATTAAAAAAACTTGCCTATACCACTTGATTAGAAAATAATTAAATGCCATACTAACCTACACTAAAGACTATGGATTTAATTTAAAATACTATCAAGACTTAAAAAATATTAGATTAGGAGACTATCAAGAATGTCTGATAAACCAATCGCAACTACTAGAAGTGTAACTGGCATCCCTACAGGGCGACTTGCTATATGGTGGATTTTGGCCTCAGAAATTTTTATCTTTGGTGGATTAATCGTAACCTACTTAATGTTCCGCTTCCATCATGACCATTGGACAGCAGAAGCAGCCCATACCAATACCTGGGCTGGAGCCATCAATACCTTTGTGCTATTAACCTCTAGCCTATTTGCAGTATTGGCTCACGCAGCAGCAGAACGTAAAGACACCGAACGGGCATTTAAATTCTTATGGTTTACCATTGCTGGTGCTGGAATGTTCCTAGTCGTAAAATCTTATGAATATACCACAGAGATTAGCCATGGCTTCCATATGTTTCGGGATGTATTTTGGTCTTTTTACTATACAGCTACTGGGCTTCACGCAGTCCACGTTATCGCTGGTGCTATCATCATGGCTATAGTTGCATCTGCTGTAAGAAAGGGTAAAGAGCTACAAAGAGTTGAATACATAGGCATATATTGGCACTTTGTGGACGTAGTATGGATCTTCCTATTTCCCTTGCTATATATCGCCAAGTAGACAATTACTATAATAGAGATTCATTATAAAGATTTATTGAGATATTTGGAGAAATAATTATGACTCAAGACCACGCAGCTACCGTAGATGATGCTCATCATGGCGGACATCCAGATTCCTATTATATTAAAATTTGGGCCATATTATTGGTACTATTATTGATCAGCGTAGCTGGTCCTATGTTAGAAAATCCAGTTATTACTCTAATCACAGCCTTTGGAGTTGCTGTAGTAAAAGCAGTAATAGTCTGTGCCTTCTTTATGCACTTATACACTGAAAAACGCTATGTTACATATCTACTATTAGTAGCTTTGTTCATTATGGCCATGATGTTTAGTGGTATGGCTCCCGATGTTACCCATATGGAAGGAAATAATTGGTTTCATGTAAATAATGTACGTCTCCCCCCTGCAGTACATCATCATGGAGAAGGCGAGCATCATGGGGCTGAAACTCAACATGCAGCTCATGGTCAAGATACACATCATAAGGATATGCACCAAGATACCCATAAGAAAGATATAAAACATGGTAATGCTCATTTAACTACCGCACATCAGCAACATAAAGATCCTGCACAATCACACCCAGAACCTACAGCAACAAATAAGCATCCAGAAGCTACGCCACCAGCACACCATTAATCCACATCTTTATAAACGCAAATTAATTACTAGCTATTTTTGTAAACAACAAAAGCTGGTAACTTAAAAAATAGAATAATTACCTAACCCCTTAGCTTTAATCAAAGCAGGGGTTTTATAATATTATAAAAACCCCTATAGCCCCCTTCTTACATATTATTTTACTTAAAAATGCGAATGCTGACCTTTACCATAGTGCAAGCCTGGCTTATACTCTCTGGTGCGATATTATTTGAAGTAGCTGGTACTACTTGTATGCGCCTTGCTGAAGGTTTTACCAAGCCTATACCATCCGTTTTAATATTTGTATTCTATGCTATCTCGTTTTCTCTAAATACTATAGTTATACGCACTTTAGGACTTAGCATTGTATATGCTGTATGGTCTGGAGTTGGAACTGTAATAACTTCTATGATTGGCTTTTGGTATTTTAAAGAACCCATTACAACTATAAAAATTTTAAGTACCACATTAATTATAATCGGAATATTAGGTCTATATTGGAGTTCTCGCATAAATGGTTAGAAAATCTCCACTTTCAGACAATCTCTATAATTTACTAAAAATAATTTTTTAATTTTTATAATAAAAAATCTCTAACCTTCGAGGAGCGCTGCAACGGTTACATCCGCCAGGCTCGAAGGCTATACCATCTTGCATTAAACGGCGCTCACTCTCTTACTTTGGAGCTGTTATAACATAATGAGTGAGTTTACAGACTATAAAGTCGCTGATCTATCTCAAGCCGATTGGGGTCGTAAAGAAATTCGTATCGCTGAAACCGAAATGCCAGGACTTATGGCATTACGCACTAAGTATGCAGTCAGTAAACCTCTAACTGGAGCTAAAATCACCGGGTCATTACACATGACCATCCAAACTGCGGTACTTATTGAGACTTTAGTTGCTTTAGGTGCACAAATCCGTTGGTGTTCCTGCAACATCTTCTCTACTCAAGACCATGCAGCAGCCGCAATTGCTGCACAAAATATACCTGTCTTTGCTTGGAAGGGAGAAACCGTTGATGAATATTGGTGGTGTACCGAACAAGCCTTGACTTGGCCTGATGCGGATGGTCCTAATATGATCCTAGACGACGGAGGCGATGCCACATTAGTCGTCCACAAAGGTAGTGAATTTGAAATAGCTGGAACAGTACCAGAGCCTCAACCTAATGATAATGAAGAATGGACCGCTATCTTAGGGATGCTAAAACGCTGTATGCAACGCGATCCCCAATTCTGGACCCGCATGGCCAAAGGTATTAAAGGAGTAACTGAAGAGACTACTACTGGGGTACATAGACTCTATGAAATGCAACGTGCTGATAGTTTACTCTTCTCAGCTATTAATGTCAATGACTCTGTTACTAAATCCAAATTCGATAACCTTTATGGCTGTCGTGAATCCCTAGTAGATGGTATCAAACGTGCTACTGATGTCATGGTGGCTGGTAAAATCGCCGTAGTCTGTGGCTATGGTGATGTAGGCAAAGGATGTGCTCAATCTCTACGTGGCTTAGGGGCTACGGTGTGGGTTACTGAGATTGATCCCATCTGCGCTTTACAGGCTGCAATGGAAGGGTATCGTGTTGTTACTATGGAAGATGCTGCTCCCAAAGCAGATATATTTGTCACAGCTACTGGTAATTTAAAAGTTATCAATCATGATCATATGGTAGCCATGCGGGATCAGGCCATAGTCTGCAACATAGGCCATTTTGATTCTGAAATTGATGTAGCTAGTCTGAGCCAATATCCTTGGGAAAATATTAAACCTCAAGTGGATCATATTATCTTTCCTGATGGCCATCGAATTATCCTATTAGCTGCAGGACGTTTAGTAAACTTAGGTTGTGCTACTGGACATCCTAGCTTTGTCATGTCCAATAGCTTTAGTAATCAAGTTTTGGCTCAAATTGAACTGTATAGCAAACCAGCTCAGTATCCTTTGGGAGTCTATGTTCTTCCTAAACAGTTGGATGAAGAGGTTGCTAAGTTACATTTAGGTCGTATTGGTGCTCAATTAACGACTTTAACTCAAGAGCAATCTGAATATCTTGGTATTCCAGTAGATGGGCCATATAAACCAGAACATTACCGCTATTGATGGATTCTAGTCTATAATCACTATCAGTTACTATATAGCCGTACCACCTATCAGTTTATATACTTATGATGCGTTGAGGAATGAAGTGCCTCACTTTCATTAGCTTAAAACGGTAGGTTTCGTTGTGGTTCTACCTATCCTACATGTAAACTAATAGGTGGTAAGCTATATAGCTTATGTTGGATAGAATACTAATTAGCATAGAATTCTCTAATAGACAGAATTACTAATCCGCATAATGGTTTCAATTTACAAACTGTCTAAAAAATTCCTAGCTGGGAATTATGAATAAGTTCTCCATATTTGGCTACAGGATGTAGGGCAAGTTCTCCTGCTGCTAATTCTGGCAACCTCTGTACTTGATTTAAAAAAGCCTCCTGCTCTGGTACATCAAGAATATTCGCACTAAGAGTACGAAACTTTTCTATATAATCTTCACGTCCAAACGGTTTGGCACCACCTGGATGAGCGTTGGCTAAAGCCAGTTCATCTTCAATTTTAGTACCATCATTAAATAAAATTTCTACTCTAGCCCCAAAAGCACGTTGTGCTGGATCAGGATGATGATAACGCTGAGTCCAGTAAGGGTCTTCTTGAGTGCGCACCTTATGCCATAGACGCACAGTATCAGGACGCTGTGTACGCTCAGGAGTATAAGAATCCACATGATGCCAACGCCCATCCTGTAAGGCTACTGCAAAGATATACATAATAGAATGGTCTAAGGTCTCACGAGTAGAGTTGGGATCTAGCTTTTGTGGATCTCCAGAACCAGTACCAATAACATAGTGAGTTTGGTGACTGCCATGTATAATAATTTCTTGAATTTGTTCAAAATCATCAATACGAGTTCGAAGGCGGAATGCCAGATCAATCAACGCTTGTGCTTGATATTCAGCCGCATGGCCTTTGGTGTAGCTTTCTAAAATCCCACGTTTGGATTCACCCAAAACTGGTAGTGGTACTTGATATACCGCTTCAGGACCAGCTAGTAACCAGGCTATTATGCTATCCTCGCCTTCATAAATAGGTGTAGGCGAAGTCTCACCACGCATACAACGATCCACAGCTTCTACAGCATTTTTACCTGCATAAGCTGGGGCATAGCCTTTCCAACTTGAAATCTCAGCTTTACGTGATTGTCTAGTAGTCATACTAGTATGTACGGCTTGTTGTACTGCTTGGTAGATTACTTCCTGAGGTAATTTTAGTAGTGTACCAATACCAGCAGCTACTGATGGTCCTAAGTGACCTATATGATCTATCTTATGTTTGTGCAAACAGATTCCTTTAACTAGATCAATCTGAATTTCATATCCAGTAGCTATGCCGCGAATCAGGTCAGAACCATTACAATTACATTGTTCAGCTACAGCAATCAAGGCTGGAATATTATCACCAGGATGGGAATAATCAGCAGCATGAAAGGTATCATGAAAGTCTAGTTCTCTAACTGCTACACCATTGGCCCAAGCAGCCCATTCTGCACTTACGGTGGTAGATTGTGGCATTCCGAATATAGTGGCTCCATTGGGCTTAGGATGGGCTAGTGCTTGTGCTCGTGCGGTTTGTACTGCATGATAGTTAAGAGCCGCACAAGCGGCTGCGGCATTATCTATGATGCGATTGATGATCATTGCTGTTACATCCGCATCGACTGCAACTGGGTCTGTGGCCACAGTAGCAATTTTCCAGGCTAATTGCTCTTCTTTAGGGAGAGCAGTTTTAGAAGGATAGGTACGAACTGTGTGAAGCTGCATTATGATTACCGTTAATTTAAAGTTTAATTAATTCTACTTTGGCAGATTAGATTGTAGGGTGCGTATCGCGACACCCTACAGACTTGACAACCAATGCCATAAATTATTGAGAAGATATATTTTTGATAAAAATTTTAAATATTTTAGTTGACAATCTAAAAAAGATAGATTAGACTATATTTATCTTATATAATCCTATACAATTATATATCTTATACAATATTATTTAATTAAAGTGATTTTAAATAGATATTGCTTTAATAAATTTACTGATATAAACTGGTATTTAACTAAAAGGGGGGCGACCTGGCTTCGACGTGGGTCGCAAAACCTAAGGTGCATGTCGAGGGGCAGAAAGCCTCGTTAATCCAACTGCAAACTATATAGTTGCCAACGACGACAACTACGCTCTAGCTGCTTAATTCGCGGCTAGCCTTCGACCAGTCCTAATTCTGTGGGGATTGGATTTCGGGGGTAAATAAACATAGAATCGCAGTGGTAGTGGTTCCAACGAAACTGTTAAATTTTTAGGAACTCGTTGATTTATTGCCCTGTCCGTCGGGTAAGAATCAATTAAAGTTTAATAGGCGTGAATATACATGTAGAGCCAAAGGCAGAGGGCTTGCGGACGCGGGTTCGATTCCCGCCGCCTCCACCAAACAAATCCTTCCAAAATTTTTAGATTACCGAATATAATATTTCGGTAGTCTAATTTTGCTGTGTCAAATTCCTAGATTTAGTGTAATTTCTCAATAACTTATTTTTGTTGTTTGGTTCGCGTGGGCAAATGATACAACAATTTGCCCACCCTACCTGGCTACCGTGCTGTATAGGAAGAGGAACAAATCAAAATCCTATCCGAATAAAGCGAGGCTTGACAATTTAACCAAGTGCGATTACGCTATGCTCATGGCACCTAGTTTGTGTCAAGATAAACTTTTTGATACCAATAATTGAGATATTGTAAATTATGCGATATTTTTATAATTGTGTTGTTGTGCTAACCTTACTAACACTAACGAGCTGTGTTACCAACAAAGAAAGTGTTCCTTATAGAGATGCACGAGGTACAAGTGGTATTACAGCTAGATCTGGTAATGGCAAACGGGTTGCCTTAGTCATTGGCAATGCTAATTACCAACCACCTAGAGCTAAAGATAAATATTCTGATGATTGTCAATTTTTAACAGTATTACAAAATCCCATCCATGACGCTGAAGATATGGCCGACATTTTGGATAAATATGGTTTTGAAGTCATTTTACGTAAAGATCTTAATCAACTAGACATGGAAGCATCTATCCGCAAATTTGGTCGTGCCAGTAAAAATGCAGATACTGCGTTATTTTTTTATGCAGGACATGCTGTCCAAGGAAGTAACCGTAACTATCTTTTACCAGTGGATGCAGTGTTATGTGGTGAAATTGACTTTGAACGCCAAGGTATAGGATTAAATTATCTTCTGGATGCCTTAGATAAGGCTAATAGCAAAGCCAATTTAGTGATGTTAGATGCTTGTAGAACTAATCCGTTCGGTGATTATCGTGGCAGCAGACAACGCGGTTTTTTTAATCGTGGCTATAACTCAGGTGGTCTAGCTCCTATAGCAACTAATCTGCGTGGTACTGTAGTTGTTTACGCCGCCGCTCCTGGTGCTGGGGCTTCAGATAATCCATCTGGACGTAATGGTTTATTTACTGAAGGTCTAAAGCATGCCTTTAATACTAACCAAGACCTAAGTTTAGATGGTGTTTTAACTTCTGCTAGTCGTTGGGTAGAAAATAAAAGCAAAAACCGTCAAATTCCTTATGTCAATGGTCCCGAAACCTTAAAAAAGGATTTTTTCTTTGCTGGTTCTAGACAACAATTAGCAGCACAACAACGTTTAGATTTACAACAAGACAAAACCAGGTTTAGTGCAACTGTAAATCGTACTAGTGTCATAGAAGGTGGAACATTAACCCTAAATATATATTATTCAGGTGATCAAGGCTCCTCTATTGACCTTTCGGTGCTAGATAAGAATTTCGATATTGTAGCTCAGGGTAGCAGCGGTAGAACAGATCAAGGCCAATTTACTGAAACACATAGATTAATCATAAAACCTAAACGTATTGGTAATTTAATTATACCAGCATTACATATGGGTTCAAAGTCTAGTATGCCAATTCATATAAAAGTATTACCAAAAACAAATAGATCAGAGAATGCAGCAGCAAATTCGGTAAGTGTAACAGCGGGAGGCTCAGGAATAGAAATGAAACAAAAATAACATAATATTACTCGATGTTCAAAAGTTAGTATTAAGTAATATTCTAATTCATTACGCTATAAGGCTTCTGTGGGATATAACGTATAAAACATTGCGTAGAGCTAATCAAGTAAAAACCTAATTAAAATATGTAATTCCAAGATATTTAAGTATATAAGCATTTTCTAAATTTTGAACATCGAGTATTACTTGATTATCTATCGCATAGGTACGATTAGTGGAGCACTTTACTGCATATATTCATTCAAACGATCTTCGGATGACAAAGGTAATTGTGCATTTATGCCTTCTCTAATCACACCAATAATTTTGACTAAACTAAAGGCAACTTATGGATACACTATCAGTTATGAAGTCCCTTACCATGTCTTCCCGTGAAATTGCTGAATTAACGGGGAAACGGCATGATAATGTATTGATGAATTGCTGACAGACATCTTCTCAGGGCCGTAGGGCGGGAGCATCCCGCTTTTTAAAGCTATAATATAGCATAAATGGTACGAATTTTTTATGTTACCTCGTACGGCGGGAACCTATAAACAGCGGATGTAGGGCGGGATAATCCCGCCTTATGAAAAATAATCAAATAATCTCTATAATTTTATGATGGCGGGATGCTCCCGCCCTACAATTTCATAGCAGGACCTCGTACGGCGGGAATGTCAAGGTAGGGCGCAATAACCAACGGGCATTGCGCCGAATTTATTCCAATTATTCCTAAACAGATTTGGTTTTCATACAATGATACAATGCCCGCAGGTTTTGCACCCTACCGTGCTGAATATAATATTTCGGTAGTCTAATTTTGTTGTGTCAAATTCCTAGATTTATTGTAATTTCTCAATAACTTATTTTTGTTGTTTGCCCATCCTACCTAACCCAATATTATCAGCTATATTTCCAATATACTTAATAGAACATAGGAATCTTACATGGTAAAAACTCATTATAACCAATTAGCCCTAAGGGCAAAGCCACCATCGCCTTGGCTTAAAAATTCTGCCAATAAAATTGACTATTGGCTACATGTACCTACTAAAGAGTGTGGCATAAGCCTTAGAGGATTATCGAGATTATGTGGAGTTCATATTTCAACATTACAAAATGCTATCCGAAATGCACAAAAAAACTCACAAAAAGTAGGGGAAGAAGTGACCTATTTAAGAGAGTCTGAATTAAATAAATTATTGAAAGGTAAGACTTTTTTCTTGGAAGAAGTGACCTATTTAAGCCCAATGCAACAGGGTGGCCCAGTTAAGGTTATATTATTAGAAGTATGTATGATCTTCATCCGCTACTATGCGATGAAAGGAAAGATTGAAGCAATTAAGACTCTTGCCTTATTCTCCGATTTTGGTGCTGAACAATTCATCTTTATCCAAGTAGGCTTCATTCCTCGTCCTGAAAGTATTATGCTAGATGACATCGAATATCTTATTGCCAAAGAGACTGTTCAAGTTAATAAATCTCGCCAAGAAGAAGTCCAATTTTTTACCAATCCTCTAACTGGTGAATGTGGTATTGAACTACAAGGTCTAAGTTATATATGCGGTGGTGTGGCCTTACAACATGTCAAGACATTTTTAAATTCCCAAACAGATCCTTATGTACAGGCCAATCATCCTGAACAGATTGTTAAAGCCTCTGTATGCACTTTGGTATTAGAGCACTTTGGCAATCATCATAAACCTCGTAAAACACTAGCCCAGCAATGGGCTAAGACTTTAAAGCATATTGTTCCAGTCTTGCATCAAAAGACTAATTATCAAGCTCCAGCAGTGACAGATCGGGAAACTCAGCTTTTACAACAAGTTGATGATTTAAAAGATAAAGTAGCCAGACTCAAGCAACTGCTCAAAGAGGAAGAAGCCAAAGGCAATAAAAAACGCCATCGCATGATGGGACGTGTATTGCAATGGAAAATCCCGCCATCCTGCTACGAAGTGCATCTCGAAGAGGATACAAGCCACGTAGCGCAACTGCTAGATGGCTTGATCTTAAAACGTAACCCGCAACAACAATTACCAACAAATATTGAATTGCCAGACGGTTTGACCTTGGATGCTGAGATTAATATGCTAACCTACAAATCACCATGCGAATCGCTCAATCAATGGACTATTCAAGAATTAATTGGCCATTATGTCGGCTATCGCAAGATACTCAAAGCCCAACATCCCAATCATACCTGGAAAGATGCCAATCAATTTGCTCTGTATGCCGTTACTACTATGTTCCCTCAAGAACTAGTAAAACAGGTAGGCACTGCATGGCAACTAACTGATAAATCTGGTGTATACAAATTGTTGAGTTTAGGCTTAGAAATTACCGTTATTGTGATCAACGAAATTACTATTGCACGGCATAACCATCCGTGGAATCTATTAAACAGCGATCCTGCAATTGTACAACAAGTTTTAAGTCAATTAACTTTGCCAGAGGATCTAAAGCCATATTTCGACACATGATTTGCAAGTATGTTCAGGCTCTGGCTTTTTTACACTGTTATCGTTACCAAGGTCTGCTAGGAAACGATGTCAAAGTTCGTAGGGTGGGCAAACAGACGTATCGTTTGCCCACGCAGACCAAACAACAATGATAAATTATGATACTGCGTGGGTACAATGAGGCCGTGCCCACCCTACCTTGCTGACCTAAATCTTAATACTGGTGTCCGCTATAGCGGTGTTTAAGAAGGAGAATTTGCAATGCAAAAGATCGTTTATAGCGAATGGGGTGTTACTGATCGATATTTCCTGATTCTACCGCTTTCTGTGGGTATATAACTAATTGATAATACTAACAAAAACCATCTAATCCAACACAATTATCATCAACAACCCTTAATAAACGGATAATGAGATACTATATAATAAAATTATCTTGATGCAAGTATATTGAACCACACATGCCTGGGAGAATTCAACAATGCCAAAGCATCTAAGTATTGAAAATGATGGCATTGATTTGTTAAACAACATACAAGCGTATGTCATCAACAATACGACAGCTAATCAAGCCGTTCAGCGTGGCAGCAAAACTATCTGCTTGCCTTTTGATCAGCAATCATACTCAAAACTAGTGCTAGATCCTATCGCATATCGACACCATATCGAAGAGCAATATGCTGCACATCCAGAGTTATTTCCATCAGCTATGGAACATGGTTTTGAACTGCACGACATTCGCCCAGCATCAACAAAACTTGGAATCCAACAGCGACGCATCAAGCTGAAAGCCAATGAAGAGGTATACAGCATATGCCCAGCTTATGTTATGCCATACATGGCTGGATTTACCAAGGACGTAAAAGATGCCCTTTTGCTACTTAACTTTGGGGTTCCATATTGGGTCTTGACGGAAATTTTTGGCCACAATGATATGTATTGGTACCGTCTTTCCGTAAGCATTGGCCGCTCCAGTATCGTTGGAACTACGGTTAAAGATCCAAAAAAATTGCCGCAAGATGTAGTTGCAGACGAAAAACACACGTCATTACATGGAGATAAAGCCTATATAACTACCACAGCTAGTGAAAGTTGTGTGTTGGGCGCATCGGTATGTGAAGGTACCGATGCCGAATCGTTTACTAAAGGATATGGAGTGTTTGCCGAGGAAGCACAGAATCTAAATCCCGAATATCAGCCATCTACTGTGAATGTTGACGGTTGGTCAGCAACAGGAATAGCATGGACAACACTATTTCCAAAAGTGGCGTTGGTCCTGTGTTTTTTACATGCTTTCATCAAAATTCGTGAACGTTGCAAAAAATTAGGTTCGGTATTTACTCAGATCAGCAGCTATGTTTGGAATGCTTATCATGCCCATAATCAACAAATATTTTCGCAACAAATACGTCGTCTACGTGAATGGGCTACAGCCAAGTTGGACTCTGGCATCGCACGTGACAAAGTATTAGCTTTATGTAAAAAAGCTCCTTCGTTTGCAAAAGCTTACGATCATCCTAACGCATATCGAACTAGTAATATGGTAGATAGACTGATGCGTTGGCAAGATCGCTTTTTGTTCAATCGTCAGTATTTCCATCGATCACTAGCCGCTGCTGAACTAGCTATTCGAGCTTGGGCCATAATGCATAATTTCCGTCTCTATTCACCTCGTGCGGTGGGTAAACGCACTGATGGCAAATGTCCGGCAGAACGTTTAAGGATTCAGGATTTTTTAACTTGTGCATTTCCATGTAACGTATTGGAATTACAAGATAATTTCTGTTTAGTAGACGTTTATCAAAAACAATTTTCATCGTTATTTGAGTAGTTATTCAATCTATAGGATAGTAAAAGAAACCATAATATGATGCTTTTTTATCATCCATCCTAATAGATTTGGGCATTTGAAAATCGTTTTTGATTACTTGCTATGAATCAAAAATTATCATTAAATTTCAATATGTTATTGGTAAATGCACAAATTAAAAAATCCTAAATCCTTTAAACGGTTTCCGCTATAGTGATGATTGGCTTGAAAATCTCCGCATATCCAGTTCAATGGGCGGGTATCGACAGTAATCAAGTATCTATTGTAATTTGGCTGATGGATTCTGCATCGGCAATAAGTAGTAGTCCAAAAATATTTTAACATTTTTGGCCCTAGTATCTTATTGATTTTTAGTGAAACAAAATGTTAAAAGACTTATGGGTATGTACTTAGGATAGGTTTGTTTAAAACCAGCATTTTTTCTCAATATCAGAAAAATCTCTATGTTTGAAAAATTTTTTTGTTTGATAATGGCACTTTATAAACACTTTATTATTTATTTCAACTGTCAATATTTGTTTGCCCACAGAAAGCGGTAGAATCAGGAAATTTGCGGTACCATATAATGCATCAGCTAGAACCGTTTTTATTGTCACATATGGACAATCTTGACAAAATTTTTGTAGCAAATTTAGGGCAATTTGTTGTTTAGTTGGATAATTTTCATTAGATTCTGGTTTTGGTGGACGCTTTGATTTAGGAACTCCCTTTTTTCTTAAGCGTTTCTCTTCTTTAGCCCATGCTGTATATTCAGGATCTGGCTGATAAAAATCGTAACCTACTAAGAGAGTTACCGTTGGAGTTACTAAAACTAAGAAAACTGTTTCTTGTCCTCTGATAGTACCTGTTCCTTCTTTGTCTTTGTAATAGTGGACAAAAGGAATGTTTATGGTATTTTTACTGCGTTTTTTGCCGCTATCATCTAAGACGAGAATTCCGTCGTAGCTGCCAGCACTTTCTAAGACCATTCGTATACTTATTGCAATCAAGAGACCCCATGTCATATCACAGCGAAAAAAATACGAAAGTAGTGCTTCGGAATATCGACCTAATCCAGCACGAACGTATTTGCGCCAGCATACTGACTCGGTAACAAAAATACCCATTATGCAGAATGTTAACCATGCTTTCTGCTTACGTGTTAATCCATGCTTACGTTGCTCTTTTTCAGCAACGCCAGCACTAAGTTTTTCTACATATTTTGTGACAAATGGAAAAGGTTTTCCTATTAACATGGTATAGTATCTCTGTTTTTAAATTATTGTGGAATAGTATAATCTATTATATAAATATTATGCAAGTCTTTTTTTTGACGTTTATAATTCTTATATTATTATATTGTAATATTATTTTTATTTAACTTTTGAACATCGAGAAACATGAAAGAGTATGATTTCACACTCAAGTATCGTCTTGGCAGTACAGATGAGAATCCTGAACAGTACCTCAGTTCTTTAGCGACAACAGGATGTGAGGATGCAATAGTTAGGATTGGTCAAACAGGTCTAATTGCTATTAATTTTATCCGTAAAGCAGAATCAGCTTTACAAGCAGTTACAAGTGCTATTACTAATGTACAACAAGCTATTCCTGATGCAAAGTTAATTAAAGCAACTGCAGATTTTGATAATGCATTTGACTAATTTTTGTCCGAACTTTAGTGTTGTAGGTTGGGTTGCGTCTGTTTGCAACCCAACATATGCTGCTGATAGGTAGTGAGTTAATCCACATTATTTTTTATTTTAAGCACGTAGGATGGGTAGAGCTTAAGTGAAACCCATCTCATTTTTGTAAGATATTGGGTTGTGGATGAGGCTGTCAACCAAACCTATGGGCTTTACCTGGCTTGTAATGTAATAACATATTATTAGCACGTAGGTACGACTAAGCCTAAGTTGTAGGTGCTATCATTAGATAAAGTAGGGTGCGCATTGCGCACCTTTCATAAATAAAATTATGGTGCGCAATGCGCACCCTACACGGCTCCAATGACCCCGTACCATCTTTATCGCTTGTTGCTGTTTCCTGGCTATCTGCGCTCGGATATCTACTGCATATTTCCGCAAACCTATTTAAAGCTCGCTCGAACCTGGCTTTGCATTCTGCACATTTATATCGTTCGGATTTAGAAATCATTTCCTCAAGCATGCCCTTCATACCACCAAAATGTTGCATACCAAAAGAAAAAACCTTCTTATCATAGTCCGATAATTTGCCAGAGTTATCTTTGCCTGTGCAGAGCAAAGAAGCATATTCTGGTTTATTTAGTTGTTCAGAAAATGCAAACTTTTCAAAGTCAACTGAGTCCTCTTTCAATCTGCTGACAATCCAATCTTCCATGCCAGCACTAGCACTAATTGGAGTAGCCATAATCAACATTACTAGGAGCATGTATAGTTTCTGTGAAAAACCATGGCTAATTTGCACCTTCACTTCTCCCCTTTTCTGGCTTGGTGTGTTGTTGATGCTAATTTAAAGTTAAGCGGCACTTTATCATGAATGTAAATTGTCCGCTTCAACGATTTGTTATCCTGAGTGACAACCGACCAAAGCG
>LFCU01000114.1 GCA_001044195.1 Candidatus Achromatium palustre | reverse complement strand
TAAGGTCTCACAATAGAAAATTTACAAGCAAATTTTTTTAAATTGACACTATCACACTGTCTAGGAGAAATTGTTGAGACGATTTTAGAGGATAGCATAATAAAAATTGTTTTTAAATAACATAATGTTAGTTGATGAATTAGACTGACTGAACAGGGCCTCCGACTTATGGGTAAAGATATGGTTTTTGGTGAGACAAAATTTTTCTCGACAACTATACTCAATAGTGTCATGCCTTAAAGTTATTAAAAAAATATTTAGAAGGTAATCATGAAATATATAGAAAGTAATTTTAGTAATCAGAATTACCAATATGTCCAGGATCCAAAATCGAGAACTAAGTTGTTGCAAATCATGATGTGGATTTTAATAGGTATTAATATCATTTCGTTAATATCTAATCTCCTGCAAATGGATCTCTTGGCATCAGGATACATCTCGGAAGGTGCGGCAGAAATTAATGATAATCGTCAACTGTTTATAGGTATCACATTTAGCATTGTATATATTATAACTGGTATTATGTTTTTGCGATGGGTGCATTTATTAAATAAGAACTGTCATGGCTTTGGAACACAAGATATGAAATTTACTCCAGGCCGGGCAATTGGTTATTACTTTGTGCCGCTTTTAAATCTATATAAACCTTATCAAGCTATGCAAGAGATCTGGAAGGTTAGCACTAATCCGATTAATTGGCAAAATCAAAATGGAAGTACATTAATTGGTTGGTGGTGGACACTATTTCTTATATCTAATTTGTTAATCAACATCTCATTTCGTATGTCTATGTCATCTGAATCCATAGATAACTTACAAGTTGCTACCACAATATCAATATTAAGAGAATTAATCGATATCCCAGCATATTTTATTGTATTGGCATTCATTCGTGCTATCTATGCCAAACAAAAAGCATTAGTTAAAAGAAATGTTTTTTGAAAGTAGAACTACGAAAGTGGTGCCTTAATTTTTTGAACCATGATTTTCTTGATTAACTAGATGATTATGATGAGCACTTAGGATAATATATGGAAGATTAAAAAATATCATGGTTGTTTTGGCTAAAGGCTGCCAACCCAACCAGCACGGTAGGTACGATTAGCGAAGCGTAATCGTACATTCAAACAGTAAAGATAATTTGTGCGATTACACTTTGTTAATCGCACCTACAGCTCTACTTAAGATGGGTAATCTGTGGGTATATAAATATTTGATAATGCTAGATAAAATTATGAGCCACAAACAACTTATATTCAAAAAAGGATTATAAGTGTATACTATCAATATTTATAAAGCTATCTATACGTAGGATATTGTTATCCACAGAAATCGATAGAATCAGTGTTCTCTATATGGGTGATGGCAAGGTATATACATCTACAGACTATCTATAATAGCAGCAACACGTGATAATATCGCATTAAAACTTAAAATAACCGATTTATGTTTTTGGGAGCTTGAATATTCTATATCACCAATAGCCTGAATACAAGTTGGATGCCTCCAGCTATAAGGATCGAGTACTGGAAACGCGATACCATTTTGAGGTCTTTGCTCTACTTCAAAAAAGTGTAGTGCCCGTAATGCCATTAACAAATCAGCATGTATTGGGGATTCTGGCAATACCATGTTGTTGCTAAGACGTTGAGTGCGCTCCCGATCAGATACTCTTTGATCATCTAAAAAGAAGTAAGTGCAACATCCGGACTGTGGACGTTTATCACTATCATTCTGCTTCCCTACAAATTTTAAAGTACCTAAAGCATAGATAGGTACATAACGGCTATAAATACTCTGATCTACAAACTCATTATTAAATTGCCGAATTGCTTCAAACTGATTAACATGAGTAATTTCTATTCCGGGCTGAAGACGTTGCTGTTTTGTGAACCGAAATGCTGGAAACACATCTCGCACCAAAGGGTAGAGAAAGATATCTGGAAATGCTGTATTTAATTGATTAAGAAAGTCAGGATTATCATGCAATCGCAGGCGGATATCAGAACGTCCAACTCGTCGATCTTCAAAGCGATGCACGATATATAATATATGATTGCAGCCTTGCTTGGATAATGAGTCAATAATTTCTGGCACTAAAGATGATTGCTCTAATGCCTCTTTATTAGAAACGATTCTAGAGCGATTGCTTATGGCTTTGAATACATAACGATCTTGGGTCTTTTCTAGTAGGTAAACATGTGCTAATAATATATATTGACGTTGTTTAGTATCATCTATTTGCTCTTCTAAAACTGGATGGCGGTCACAAATACGCGCAGCAAGAGTAATGATACCAACTTGTTCTAAATTTGGACTGTAATCAGTTTTAATCTCTAGCGGTAAACCAGAATATAATCCTGCTAACGTATTGTGTTCTTTGTATTGACCTGCTTTTACAGCAAAACCTTGGATCTTAAAATTAAACTTTTGTCCTAATATAAATTCTAGCGCATGAGAAACTGCATAAACAGTCTCGGTTGCAATCTTACCTAAATTAGTTTGCCATTCGGCATTTGTAAGTTTATCGTCTAGTCTAGGCGTGGTTTGGATGCCATATTCTTGTAAACGTAATGCGGTTACATTTAAAGGCATCTTACAAACTGTTTGGAGACGTACTAAGAGCCTTTCTACAGCAATATAGCAAAGGATACCAAAAGCGATCCGAAATGCGGCTAATAGATCTTTGGTCTTTGCATTGGTATTTTGAGTTGGAGCTAAATAATCATAAGGATAATATAATTCAATCCGTGGTGCTAATAAAAATCGGTCTGATGAATGTTGGTTTTGATTAACTTGTTGATTTCCATATTGATTAGCTTGGAAAGGTCGCCAAATAATCTGAGTTAAGCATAAAGGCAACTGTCGCCTGATTTTATAAATGTTGTTAGCACCTGTAGGTATTAAGCTACGTTCTTGCAATTTAACTTGTACTCGAATAGATAATAAATATTGGCCAGGATTGTTACTGGTAGCAGCGGATTCTTGAATTATCTCTAGGCATTTAAAAAAATGGATCTTTTCATCACTGGGTTTTGGATTACAGTCCAAAAAATTTGCATCACCGCCACTAAGCCGCTCTAAATTAATTAAGTCTTTTGTTATGTTGAGAGAATAAGCAAGCGATTTGTCAAATATTTTTAAAAATAGGCGTTGCGTTGGATTTTTAAGAGTTTTAATTAACGTTTCAGAAACCGCTATTGCCAATCCAGCTCGACTACGTAATGTATCTATACTACGGAATATATTTGATTGCCAATCATTTTCTAACCATTGTATAGTGTTTATTAATGTTTTTTGAATCTGGGTTTCTAACTCAGCCTGAGTTGATGGCAGTATTTGGTTAGAAAATACTTGGCTTAGAAAAATTAATTCCGCTAAAGCTTTTTTGATCCTATAGGGGTTAGGTGTAGCATCTTTAGTCAATAAAACTTCAGCTATTCTATCCAAACGGGCTTCAAAGGCCGGTTTATTTTGATCCGAATTTGGATTTAATCCATTGATCCGAAAGCGATAGCTAATCTCACGAAATACAGGTTGAGTGACAGATGGTTGGGCTTCAAATAGCTGTGCATCCCAACTGGCCCATACTGGTAGACAACCATAAAAGCCAGTCTTTACCCATTCTTCGTTCAAAGTAAAATCTTCTATATCGAATACTCCAGATAGTTTTACATCTAAGTCAGGTGCTTGGGAATGGGAATACAGACGCAAGATTGCTTGGGCGCGTTTCACATAATTAATAAAGATCATGTCTGTTGTAGTAATCTTAGTTTTACTATGCACTTCTTCAGCAATAGCAGACATGATGTGAAAAGTAGTTAGCAAGCGTACTCGTGATAGAGCTTCTTGATCAAGAAAATCTAAGAAACGATTAAGTTGGCTTTTGGAATATTTAGCTGTCTCTTTGATATCCTGACAAATATCTCGAATATCGGCTTCGGTATATTCTTGGTTTTGTAAAATCCGATTAATAGCTGTTATTAATTTGGATACTTTTTGCTCTTTGCCACTATGAATTTTTTCAAGGGAGGTAATAACTCGAGCTAGGCTTTGTTGGTTATATAGTTGATTATGGGCCTGGTTATATGTTTCTTGTTTTAATTCCGCTTCCGATAAGGTTATCTGGTTTGCAAAGAAACCTTCATTTAGTCTAAATTTTTTAATCGATGCCGTAATTGAACCTGCCGCATCTGGAATTACCAGCTTGCCAAAGGTAAAACCTTGCTCTTTACTCAGATCGTCTAGGGTTTGATCAATTGCCAGCTTCAGTGCAGCAACGCTACGCTTTAGATCAGTTTCTGTATTATCTAAGATGCGTCCGCCAATCCAAGCTCTTTCATATAACTTTTCTGTTTGTATATCATGAGCAAATCCTGCTTTATATAATGTCTCAAAATTTTTGCTATGTTGGATACGCTGTATCACATAGTATGGATTGATATATAAGATATTATATTGTTTGTTCCAATTAAATAATGGGTATTGAAGTTGGGGGGGGAATTTACTATTTGTAGAATCAATACTTTCTGCCAAACATTTTACAATGGGAACTAAATTAATAGACGGGTTAAATATACGCGCCGAAGCCTCAGCACCTTTTTTTTGAGGGTTGTCCATTATAATTCTATAATAATGTTAAATATAGTAAGTAATTATATTTTTAAATCAAATAATTATGCATTAATTTGTGTTCATAATTCTATTTTTTCAGATTACAGGTTAAGAGGTAGAATACTCATTACGCATCTTTTTCTTTTTATGGTATATGATGTGTACCCTACCAACAAACAATTACAAAAAGGTAAAAGTTATAGGTAACTTCTCAATAACGTATGGCATCTGGTGCCGAGGCCGAGCCTTGACACCAGAAATACGTTTCCATACATACTAGATTAAGGTTCAAATCTATTGAACCTGTATCTTAGAACATGGCTAAAAATGACTTCCCAATTAATTATAGAGTATGTTTTTGTATCAGGAAGTTATTAGTAGCCAGAGCCTTAGGGCACATCTTTTTAAGTGGTAACTAGCCCAAATATTTAGGTAGTTTAAGATTTAAATAGTTAAGAATATTATTTTTTGCAACGTTTATGGCTAAATGTGCAATAAGACTCCTTCTCTTGATTTTTGGCGGCTTCATTACAAGATACACCACAATAAATACTAAGCCAGGTAGGGTGCGCACTGCGCACCTTTTCTTTTAAACTTGAACGTGAAATGATGGTGCGCAATGCGCACCCTACAATTTTAAGGTTAAAGGTTGGATGCTTCCACCCTACAATTCAGTTAGAGTGGGCACGGCCTCATCGTGCCCACGCGGAATCATAAATTTGTTCTTGTTTTTTGGGTTTACGTGGGCAAATGATACAGCCATTTACCCACTCTATCTGGCTCTTAAATATGGTGGTAAAAACCCATAAATAATATCTTTTTTAGCAATTCCTAAAGCAATAAGTTCTTCTTCTAAGTCCGATTCTGTTAAATTTTGTTGTATCCATATCTTTTCATCTTTTATATCAAGATGAATCGAGCAGTGATATACACGTTTATCGTTGTGCCAACCTATTGTAACTAATTGATAATGATCATGTTCAGTATCTATTAGTTTTTGCCGCTCTATTTGTGGATTACGAGATTTATATGTAGCATGGCGATTAATTAACGTTTTGATAGCCTTACGTATTAACTCAACCATTTGATAATTTCCTGTTGTTTTGGGCTATAAACTAACATGTACAATTGATAGGTTTGAATTGCTAACTTAGCAAAAGGCAATTGGAAAAAACTGTCGTATATATTTTCTGGTATTGCTAAATATAGTTTTCGTTTTGGTTCAGTCATATTTAACGCTAATCGATAATTCATAAATTGCCCTAACGCTACATGAAATTCTGAAACAGCGGAAGTTCGTATAAAGGATTTAATTTCTATCGCAATTTTTTCGTTATCTTTTTCGGCAGCAATTAAACGCTCTGCACCAATGTCAATATAAAAATCTACACCACCAAATTCTATATACAACGGATCATCAGTTATTAGCCAATTTTGTTTTTGTAAACCTGTAACAACGGCTTCATGAAAATTATCTTTAGCTGGCATTTTTTATAACTATCAACAAGGGCTGGAGAATTCCGCTTTTTTAAGTTGGTTTACGTGGGCAAACGATACACCCGTTTGCCCACCCTACCTGGCTAATCTTTTTACTGTTCCCATAGTTATACTCTAAAAATTTTTGGTAGCTAAAATAGAGTAATTGAAAAATTTATGTTTTACAATATAATATTTTAAACTGATAGGTAGCAAGGTTACTACCACATTAAGTCATCTGGAATTTGAAAATCTGCATAATATTCTTCATCAGCAGTCTGGTCTTGGGGTGGTGCAATAAAGATAAAAATTTCTTTAGATAATTCTCGAATCTTATTAGCTGCTTCAACTTCTATCAATGAGTAGCGATCTTGCCAATACACAATAGCTAATTTGCTTTTAATAAGCCTATCTTTTTGGTTACTAGTTACATAAATACGTTTAATGTTGGAATCGTGTGTAAAATTATATACTTGATCAGCATGAGGCTCATTGAGACGATGTTGCTCAATAAACTGTTTTATTAAAATTTTATGGGCTTTAGCAGTTTGTTTTAGTTCTTTTTGGCGATTTAGTTCTCTATCGCGAGCCACTTTTTCCGCCATGGATTTGGCTACTAATTCTTTAGTTTGATTACTAGAATTTTTGGCCTGTTTACGTTGCTCTTTTCTTACCTGTTGGGCTTTAGATTTATTAACCAAGCCATGTTTTAATAGTTGTTCTTGTAAGGCATTTTTCATATTATTTTAGTCGCAAAAAAACTTTTACCTCCGTAAGCTTCAGAATTGCGACAACCTCCGTTGAAGTGATGGTTCTAGATTATATGGCTGGAGAATCCCGCCTTTTTACGTAATTTCTCGATAACCTATCCTCTGTTGCCTAGGCAGAGCCTCAGCATCAGAATGTGTGTCATTATGCCATAGTTTATTGAGAAGTTACTCTAAAAATTCCAAATAAAACGCCGCACTAAGGCGGCGCACTAAAATTATCTAACTATTTGTAAGTATTAAGATCAAAATTCTGTTGTGAAGTATCAACATGTATACACATATTAATAAATCCGAACATGGGAATGATCAACCCATTATCCCCTAGCTGACTCCTCAAAGGCGGGACAAAGCTTAGGTTTACTTAAATACCTGAGTTTTCAAGTAGCAATGAACTTGAGTCCATTTTTTTGATGTGGAAGGCTAACCACCCCAAGTGTGTTCATTAAACTAAATCAGAAAAATAATGTCAAGATTTTTTTTGCACATTATTTTCAAATATTGATTGTGCAATATCTACATATTGTATCAACATGTAGATATTTTTATGCACTATACATACAAACAAATATCACTATCACCGGCGAATTCAAAAAAAGCAGCAGCTCCTGCGTATTCAACATCTTCAATAAACTCACTGCGCTCCATATCAAACAAGTCTACAGTCATTTGGCAGGCTACAAATTTAACATCAGCTTCTAGGCATAAATCTCTTAGTTCTTCTAAACTAGCAACCCCCTTCTCCTTCATCTTTTTCTTCATCATGCTGGTCATCATAGACTGCATACCAGGAGCAGCCAATAGAAACGTTGGAAACCACTTATCCATATTCATTGGCATGGGCATACCTGGATTGCCAAGGGGTGTGACCTCTAAGGCTAATTTTTTTCTAAGTAGCTGCAAGCCGTAAAAAGTGAAGAAGATTTGTACCTCATAACCTAAGGCTGCTGCAGTAGATGCTAGAATGAAGGGTGGATATGCCCAGTCTAGTGAACCTTTGGTTGCAATAATGGCTAATTTTTTGGTGTCGTCTGACATCAGGCTATATTCCTATGGAAAAGAGACTAGTATTGGGATTAGATTAGGATATATTTAGATGTTTTAAGTCTTCTTTTTAATTAGGAAATGGAATTTTCCACCTTCTTCTTTGGATTCCAAAAGTTCATTGCCAGTTTGGTTAGAGAAAGACTCGAAGTCTTTTACGGAACCTGGATCTGTTGCAATAATATGTAATACTTTGCCACCTTCCATTTTGCCTAAGGCTTTTTTGGCTCGTAGGATAGGGAGTGGGCAATTTAAGCCACTTGCATCGAGTTCTTCGTCAAAGTCTGCCATTAAAATATCTCCAAGTTACAATTTAATGTGTATTAAATACACAGATAGTTTACAAATTTATTTTAAGGTTTACTTAATTTTTTAAAAATAGATCTTAGATCTAAATTATAGAGTTATAGGTATATTCAGATATATTCTATAATTAAGATACTCAGTATATACTGAAAAAATATTCCTTGATACAGTATATAATCATATACTAAAATTTAGTGTACCACAAAATTTAATATATCATAAAATTTAGTATATCATAATATATAAATATTAAAATATTTGAAAATAATTTGCAATGTCACTGATTTTTTTTAAACCATGATTTTTGATATTAATTCAATTTCGTGATTAAAATATTGATAATACAGAAAATATTGTGAATTATAATTTAAGAAAAATAGCTTTACCTAAACGGACAACTACCCTAATACAAATATGGATTACCTCCCGATATTCCTTAACATCAAAAAACGCCCCTGCCTATTGATTGGTGGTGGCGAAGTTGCAGCACGGAAAGCATCTATTTTGCTAAAAGCTGGAGCTGATTTAACCATCATAGCACCTGAATTAGCTCCAGAACTTAAACAGCAAGCCCAAGCTGGCGCAATACAGCACATCATGCGCCCATTCCAAAACTCAGATATTACATCAGAACTCTATCTAGTTATTGCAGCAACTCCAGATCCAAACATCAATAATCACGCAGCTAAACTAGCTAAAGCTCTAAATATACCAGTAAACGTAGTCGACCATCCAGAAGACTGTAGCTTTATCATGCCATCGATCTTAGATCGAGATCCAGTAATAGCCGCAGTCTCTACTGGTGGCAATTCTCCAGTTTTAGCAAGGTTAATTCGAGCACGTTTAGAATCCCTAATCCCAGCTGCGTATGGACGTTTAGCAGATCTATGTTCACGTTATCGCGATGCAGTCAAAGCCAAATTTACCAAATCTGAAGCCAGACGTAGCTTCTGGGAACAAATAATCCAAGGTTCTGTTGCAGAACGTGTCTTTGCAGGACAATTGCCAGAAGCTGAAACCATGTTACAGGAGGCACTTAAGCAGAATAATACTCTATTAGAACAAGGAGAAGTATATCTGGTAGGAGCAGGCCCTGGCGATCCTGACCTTTTAACGTTTCGGGCTTTACGGCTCATGCAGCAGGCTGATATAGTGGTCTATGATCGTTTAGTAGCACAACCCATTTTGGATCTTACTCGGAAAGACGCACGTCGCATCTATGTAGGGAAAGAGCGTAATCATCATGCAATGCGGCAAGAGGAGATTAACGATCTCTTAGCAAAATTAGCTAAGGATGGACATAAAGTATTGCGACTTAAAGGTGGGGACCCATTCATCTTTGGCCGTGGTGGTGAAGAGATTGATACGTTAGCAGCAGAGGCAGTTTCTTTCCAAGTAGTCCCTGGTATTACAGCAGCCTCTGGTTGTGCAGCTTATGCAGGGATTCCTTTGACGCATCGTGATTATGCCCAGTCCGTTACATTTGCTACTGGCCATCTCAAGGATGGGACTATTAATCTAAACTGGACTCAGTTAGCACAACCTAATCAAACTTTAGTTTTTTATATGGGGTTGACTGGTTTGGAAATAATTACAGAGAACCTGATGGCTCATGGAGTCGCAGGCACTATGCCTATAGCGATGGTACAGCAAGGTACTACGCATTTTCAAAGAGTTTTTACGGGAACGCTAGATACGATATTAGATATTGTAAAAGAAGATCCACCAACGCCACCTACTCTTATAATAGTAGGTAAGGTGGTAACTTTACGTGATAAATTATCCTGGTTTCGTCCACCAGAACAACCTAAACAGGGTGCTACTAGTGATATTGGAATAGGCAATAATTAATTTTAAGATGGTGCTGGTATAGAATGTATTAACATTAGCCTAATTTAAAAATTTTCATAATTTCTGATTCTACTGGTTTTTGTGGGCAATAATTTCCTAAGTATAAGTAGCTTCATAAATATTGACAGTATACACTTACAATCCTTTTTTGAATATAAGTTGCTTGTAGATCATATTTTTTAGTATTAGCAAGTAGTTATATGCAAAAAAGCGGTAGAATCAGGAAAAACCTGTCAATACAAGGACTTCATCCAGACATGATAATTACGATTTTTCACAATCAGAAACATCCATACTAAAATATTTATGGTTCTGAATCAAAATCTATGGCAGTATTATTATTGATAACAATATTACATTGTAGCGTAAGGTTAATGAGATCTTCCTGTGCTAAATTATAATTAAATTCTTCCAAATGATTGCGCAATTTTCCAAATTGAGCTACATAAGGTGTTTTGGTTAATCCAGACTCTATTTCATCTAAGATTGTAGTGCATACGTATTTTTTTTGTATGATGCTAGATTGGATGTCTTCTAATAGTAGTTTAAGGCGTTCCTGGACTATTGATGATTCTTGGGTTGTAGATCCTATAGATACATCTGTATTAAGTTCAGTTTCTGGATTTGTAACAGGCTGATATGGTGTATTAGCGTTTATAGTATTAGACTCTGAGTTATTAATGTCTATAGCAGATATCGAAACTGTTTGTATCCGACGCAATAAAACTGTTACCAATGTCTCAATTGCTACAGGTTTAGGTATAAAATCATTCATCCCAACATCCTGGCAGGCTTTCTGATCAGATAGCATAGCCGCAGCAGTCATAGCAATTATAGGCATGTCCCTAAATTTAGGATTAGCACGAATCAACCTAGTAGCCTCTAATCCATCCATCTCGGGCATCTGCACATCCATTAGAATAGCATCATAATGCTGGATTGCGACTTGTTCTATAGCTTCGCGGCCATTATTGGCTGTAGTAACACGTAGTCCCATATTTTGCAATATGTCTTGGGCGATTAGTTGATTGATGTCATTATCTTCTACTAGTAAGATCTTGGCTCCTTGAATGGATTGCAAAACATTGGGATTTTGCTGTCGCAATTCTTCTATGGTATAGAATTCTTGCTGGTCAGCATTCTGACTAACTATCCTATTAGTTATAGTTGGTGAGACTGGTAATGATAAAATTACATCAAAAATACTACCCTGATTGGGAGTGCTGGAAACTTTAATAGTACCATCCATCATGGTTATGAGACGTTTTACAATAGCTAATCCTAAGCCAGTACCACCAAATTCTCGGGTAGTGGAGGCATCCCCCTGTTCAAAGGCGTGGAATAGTTTATTGATCTGTTCCGGTATCATGCCAATGCCAGTATCACTAACGGTAATCTGTAAAGTTACTTTGTTGTCTGGTCTTTCTAGTTTATTATCTTGTAAATTTAATGATTTAATGGTTAGACTTACTTGGCCACGATGCGTAAATTTAATAGCATTACCTAACAGATTATTAATAATCTGTTTTAGGCGTAATGGATCACCGATCAATACTGGTGGCAGCTTTGGATCTATATCAAAAATTAGTTTTAGATTCTTATCTTCCGCTACCAAACTGAATAGATTAGTCGAATTTGCAATCAAATCATTGAGACACACATCAACGGCTTCTAAATCTAATTTATTAGCCTCAATCTTAGAATAGTCTAAAATATCGTTAAGAAGTCCCAATAAAGACTGCGATGCCTGAATCATTTTAGTCAGATAATTGCGTTGATAATTATTTAAGTCCGTCTCCATTAATAATTGCGCCAATCCCATGACTGCGTTCATTGGAGTACGGATCTCATGACTCATATTGGCTAAGAAATCGGATTTAGCACGACTTGCAGCTTTAGCCTTGTCTTTTTCTATAGTTAAAGCCTGTTCTATATGTTTTCGCTCAGTAAAATCATTGAATACTATTATAGCTCCCCGATTTTCAGAGAGCACAGCCATATGCACTTCGATATAGCGGATACTGTTATCTTTGCAGGTTACTTTGGCATCTACTGGATGAATGTATTGGGTACCTTCAGTTTTCATAGCTGCAATTGCAGCAGCCCAACGTTGCTGAATCTTAGCTCTATATTCAGGGTCTGGATAGGCATGAGGCCACCAGCTTGAAACATCCCATATATCTTGTTTGGAATATCCAAACATGTTAACAAATCGTTTATTCATAAATAGAATACGCGATTCAGGTGGTGGACTAGTAACCAACATAGGTAATGGAGAGGTTTCTAGCAATTGTCGAAATCTGGCTTCACTATCAAGCAAGGCTTGTTCGGCGACCTTACGTCGGGTTATATCTTTGGTAATTTTCGCAAAGCCAATTAACTTCTTATTCTCATCGTAAGTTGGAGTAATTGTGACATTGGCATAAAAGCGACTCCCATCTTTACGAATCCGCCAGCCTTCGTCTTCAACATGGCCTTGTTTTTGCGCTTGTTTTAGTAGTAATGAGGGTTTATTGGCTCTCACATCATCGAGTGGATAAAATATTGAGAGATGCTGTCCGATAATCTCTTCTTGTTTATAGCCTTTGATCTTTTCGGCACCTATATTCCAGGAATTAACCTGGCCATGCGCATCCAGCATAATAATCGCGTAGTCTTTAATATTGGTAGTCATCAAACGGAAGCGGTGTTCTGATTCTATCAACAACATAGCCAAGTCCTGTTCGCGCTGCATAGATTTACGAAGCTGTTGTTCTTGGCTTAGGGCATATAGTAAACGCCATAGGAGAAATCCAGCTAAAGTGCTTATGATAATTAGGGCGTAAGTAGCATATTTTTGTTTAGTAATAGTTTGAGTAATTTCTTTCTGAGTACGCTGTTCTAATTTATTATGAAATTTGGCAATAGCATCCATGATTTTAGTTTTGGCTTGCTGATAAGTGGCATCATGCAATTTATGGATGGCTTGGAGGCGTATTTGGGAATTATTCGGATTAGACTCTACCATAGCTATAGCTGCAAATTCTATTTTGGTCAAAGCATCTGAAGCCGCTTTGGATTGTTTTAATAAATTCAGTTCATGATCCTTGATCCCAGTCTTGTTCATTAGTTCTAATAGGGCAATAGGCGGCCCATAAGGGCAGGGGCGTTGTCCGTCTTTAGTAATTAATTCCCAATATGCATGGTTTAAGCAAGTAGGACGCGGGCTTTTGCCGTCGCGAATATCCAGAATTTCTTGAAAGTATAATTTGTAACGCTTTTCACCTGTAATTACGTAACTGCGTACTGTATGAGTGAGATCGTCTGATGTATGGCGTAGTTGATCTGCAAGTGATATGGTAGTAAATTGGTTTGAGATATGGTTAGCTACTTTATCTATTGAGTGGACATAGTATCCGATAGTAGCTATAACGCCTATTAGAGTAAGCAGAAATAACCATACGTTGTATTTAATGGTTAATTTAAGTTTGATAGGCGTGGTACTGGAAGTACTATTAATATTCATAGGATTAAATACTCGAACTTATAAGAAGTCGTAGGTACGCAGAGCATGGAAACGATCCTTAGCATCTGGTGCCGAGGCTCTGCCTTGGCACCAGACTGTAAAATTAAAATTCTTATCTATTTAAGGCCAGTGGCTTTAAAAATCGGTATAATGTCTAATAATTAATGGATACTAACATTGCCTTGTGGGCTTACTTTAATAGTAACAACCAGTTTTTTTTGTTTTTCACGAGTTAATTTAGTTTTAGGTAATGGCGAACTGCCATCACGATGGAATATTCTACCCTGTACAAATATCTCAGCAGCACTACTGCGTTTTGTAAATAATTTTACGTAAATCTTATAGTTACCAGGTGGCGCATTGCGTACTTCCCACACTTCATTGCCTGGCCCTTGGGTATTATCTTCACTAAGCTCTCCAGGTTGGCCTCTAATAGTTTTGTTGCTGTAATAAAATTCTGCACCTGCGGGATTTACTACGTGTAAATCTACGTCATCAGAAGTTTTCCAACGTATAAACAATACTAGAAAGGTGTTGGCGAGTTTTTTGGCTAAACGCTTTGCTCTATTGCGCTGGCGTTGTGCTTCTGCTTTAGCACGTTGAGCACGAGCATTTGCTGCTTGAGCTTGCTGCTGCGCAGCCTGTGCCTGCTGCCTGGCCGCTTGAGCCTCTGCTGTAGCTGCTGCAAGCTGTTGACGTAATTGCCGAATAATCGCCTGATAATCAATATGCTCCTTATTATAATAAGGCATTAACACGACCATAATGATCAAAAAAGCCGCCATAGCCCCGAAAATTACGTCCAACATAGAGAGATTAAATACATTTATCTCTCGATTCCGTGGTTTCATAACCGAAGAGACTCCTGTAAGGCAGCTTTAGACTCAAATCCTACCTCAAAACCCACATTATCAGAACCCAGATAAAACCGATCTCCAGATCTTAACTTATAACTTTGACCTGCCGTTAATGCAGCCTGATTAGTATCTAAAAAAGTACCATAAGAAGACCAGCAATCCTCTAACTCAAAACTATGATTCTGGGGATTATAATGAATACTTGCATGACGTTTGCTTACTTTGGGCTGATCCTTGGGGAATATTAGCTGTGCCATAGCTGGATCGCGTCCAATGAATATAGCTTTACCATTATGTAACTGAATCACCTTTCCAGAATAAGGCCCGGTAAGTCCTCGTAACACTGGATATTGCTGCTTAGAAACAGGGCGATGCATCTTATAGGAAGAGAATTTAGACATACGGGTCACACTGTCCTTGATGATAGTGCGGCCTTTGGGAGTTACAGCCAAAATCGTGGTACTAAGAGTCATAAGCATCAAGATACTTAATAATATTACAATAAGCGGTTCTTGATGCCAGAGACGCTGTAAAGCATTGGGACGTGATTGATTTATAGTGTAAGCAATATTGAGCCGCTGTAATATTGGCACAATCTCATCACTAACAACAGCCCAACCAATCCCTTCCCCTATAGATACCCGCTGCACTCCTCTAGTAACCGTATCTACTCTAGCTAATGCCTTCAAAGTACTAACGCCAATAACCTGACCATAATCATCAAATACTGGGCCACCAGAATTGCCAGGACTAATAGGGGCACTAATTTGAATACGGCGTGGCATATTGGTGATAGTGTTACGATTTGTTGGAGGGTATAAAATACGACTAATAATTCCAATGGTCATCGTTGGTTCACTAAAGGCGGCACTTCCTCCAACTGTATCAGCAACACTAGGAAAACCAACAGCAGTTGCTGTATCGCCACGATCCAAGCTACGAATGCCAGCAAATCTAACCGCTGGTCTGCCACTAGAACTTTCTAAACGTAATACCGCTAAATCTTTATCCACATCATGAGCTTTTACTTGTGCTTTAACTTTAGAATTACGAGCAGCATCTAATAGAATCAATGCTTGACCACTGTTAGCAGTACATTCAACCACATGCCAATTGCTCACTACATAGTTACCATTACCAACTACAAAACCAGAGCCAGTACCAATTTTATTGTTATTACCAACACATAGTACTCTAACAGTAGCATCCGTCATATGATCAGTAGTCCTATCAGCAAGAATGTTACTTGATAATCCCAGATTAAGAAACAGTAGAAATTGCCATAATATTTGCCAGTGCATTTGCTTAGGTTCCAGAATATAATCGGTTTATTAAATGGGTGAGTGTGTAATTACCAGCCCGATTTAACGCTAATTCTTCACGAGTCTGTACTATGTTTAGCATTAATACTAGGATGGCACTTTCTACCAAAGCTACTAGTGTAGTATAGAATGCTACTCCTAGGGATTGCGCAATCTCACCTAATGGTTGTTTCACAGCTTGTGGTTCGATTAGACTCATAGCTAAAGAAATCCCAATTACAGTACCAATAAAGCCAATAGTTGGTATGACCCATACGATATAGCGCAATATTGAATATCTCAAATCAAGTCTATGTGTGATAAGTTCTAAACTGCTGTTTAGAACACTTACTACCTGATCTACAGACCGACTAGCTTGAAATTGTAGGATACATAAGTCTATAAGACTAGGTAAGAATCCATGTTCGCCATCATAACGGTTAGCAACTCGTTCCCTGATAGGAACTAAATCATGGGCTTGCAGTATTACTTGATAGTCTTCAGGCAATAATTTTTCATTGACTATAGCTAATTCACGTTCTGAGATACGCCAGCGGCAGTATAGTTCTCCAAAGCCTAAAAATAGTAGAATGTGCATTAGATTTTGCACTGTGAATGGGTAGAGAAATGGGTAATTGGCTGGTGGAGTTGCTTGATAGTCTAATAATAATATGGCAGCCGGTGTGCCAGGGCCAAGTATCAGACTAAGTATGCCAATGAATAATCCGCCTAAGACTAAAGAGAACAGCAATATCACAATACGTTGCGGTTTGTTCCACAGGTTTAGCATCTTCCACACTCCGGGCAGGTATTTTCGAGAGATTTTACAGCACCACAAACACAGCGTACTAGATGTTCGCCTTGAACTTTATGCTGCTGTGGGGCATTATTTGGAGATTCAAAATTGGGAAATTTAAGGCGTATGGCCTCGATTAGTTCCCGTACACTAAGCCGTACTTCACCAAATTTTAGTTCATCAAATGGGGAAATAAGTTCTTGGCGTAATTTTTTTTTCGCTCCATCGTTTTGGAGTAAGAAAGTACCACAGGTGCTATTGCAATCAGTTAGCATTAGTTTGTTATTATCCAGAAAGTTTAGTTCCGCATGGTGGCGACTTACGGAATTATGGGCTAAGGCAATATCGCAAGATCGGCCTCGCCCAATAGTGAATTTGCGTTGTTTAGTAATCATGTTCAATTTTTACAAAAATATTTTGTAACGAAAAAAGTCCAAAATTAATTAACCTGTATAAATTTATTGACAACCAAACAAACATATAGTTATCAGGTTGCAAGTATTTTTTTTCAACTTTATTAATTCTACTTTGTTATATTGACAATCTACCCTGTTGCAATACTTAATTACAGCTATTAAAAAAATTACAGTTTTCTAAAAAAAGTGTTATACTATATATTGTTTAATATTTCTTTATCTTCACAACATAACAGAGGAAATTAGCTGTATGCAAATCATTAATTCAGCGTTACGTATTGCGCTGACCATATTACTCTTATCCTGGCTAGTACCAAATAGCAATGCTGCTAATGTGCAACAGATTGCGGTGCCTGACCAACATGCGGTGCCAACTCGTCCCCAACAATGGCTTATCATTCTTCCCAGACGTAGAAATAAGCCAGGTCAGCCAATGCAATTACGCAGCATGAAAGTCCAAGCCCGTATTGTAGGCCTTCAGGCTGAAGTTAGTACTGAACTAACCTTTTTTAACCCTAACCATCGGCAACTCGAAGGCGAACTCCAATTCCCTCTACCCGATGGAGCTGTAATTACCGGCTATGCCTTAGATGTCAATGGTAATATGGTAGACGGGGTTATAGTCAAGAAACAAAAGGCTCGAGTCGCTTTTGAGACGGAAGTACGGCGCAATGTAGACCCTGGCATTGTTGAACATGTAGCTGGCAATCTATACAAAACCCGTATCTATCCCTTACCAGCCCGAGGAACAAGACGCATCCGGTTTAACTATGTCACTACATTGCCAGTAGATCAGCAAGGTGATGCTGCATTACACTATCCAATGCCCATTGGCCAGACTATCAGAGACGTTACAGTACGCATCGAAGTTATGCAGGGAACTGTACAACCTAAGATTGGTGGTTTTGGAGACCTGCGTTTTCAGTCTTTTGCCAATCTTTGGGTAGCTGAGACTACCCTACAAGATGCTAAACCTGACGAAGATATTTGGGTTGCATTACCAAAATTACCAGCTCAGGTTACTAATATAGAGCGTACTCCTACTGGTGAACTATATTTTGCAGTTAGTGATCGTTACACAGCTCCCACTACAGCAGCTCTAGAAAGACCAAAACGCATTGGTATTGCATGGGATGCTTCAGGAAGCCGTAATGGCAAGCATTTACAACAAGAGATTGCAGCGTTACAAAGTCTTGGTATTCCGTTATCAGTATTAGTATTTCGGGATCAACCTGAGACTATTCAGGATTTATTAGAGCCTAATACTCTTAAGGATATACCTTATGATGGTGGTACAGATATAGTTAAGGCTGCTGAGGTAATTAAAAATAGTGCTATTGAACATTGGATAATATTTTCTGATGGCCTAGATACTTTAAATGCCAACTCTAAGTTGCCAGACTTTGGTACTAAGCAGGTCACGGCAGTCGTTACTCAGACTCTAGCTAATCGGGATTTATTACGCCAAGTTTGCAGTCAGGTTATCGACTTACAACGCTTAGAGGCTACAGCAATCTTAGCCCCCAATGTTCGTTTGGTAAAAATACATGGTGCTGAGATCAGTGATGTCCAGGGCTTAGGTGCTAGAGCCATTGGTCGTGTTAATATCTATGGCAAACTTACTGCGAATACTAAAGAGTTACAATTAGAATATTCAGATGGTCATAAGTCTGCACCGATTGTATTTACAAATATTCAAGTTGCTAAGGGTACATTGTTAGCACGTACTTGGGCTGCACAGCTTATCAATAAGCTTGCGGTACAGGCTACAGCTAATGCTGAAAAGTTACTAAAATTAGGCCGAAAATTTGGTATTGTAAGTCCTGAGACCTCCTTAATTGTCCTAGAAAATCTAGATCAATATGTGCGGCATGATATTGAACCACCAGCTTCTTTGCCTAAGATGCGTAAACAATGGCGGGAGCGTAAAGCGGTTCAAGCGAAACAAAAGCAACAGAAGCGTACTAGTAAAATTTCGCGGGTCTTAGCTATGTGGCGACAAAGAGTTGATTGGTGGGAAAATTCCAAACCTAAGCATGTGCAACAAATTACTTCTAATAATCCAAGCAGAAGTCGTAGTTCTCATAATATTGTTGATGATTCCAGAGGGCCAATTAATGTTGGTCGAGGAATTGCTGGGGTACGTGTACTTGGAAACACTAGCATTAATGTCAATCCCCAAGATGTTACTACTATAGCTACTAACGGTGCCCCTGCTAGAACCAGCATTGGTCATGTTAGAAATAACGAAACTTCTAATGACGATGTTGTTGTTCGAGTTGATCAATTAATTAGTTTACGCAATAGAACTGGTACTGGTATCACTCCCAGAATAGCCGCATCTCCACCTCCTGCACCTAGTTCCGTATCAGAAGGTACTACTAGAGAACTTGCAGCCTACCGCCAACGTCGACTTGCAGCTCGAGCACAGAGTTCACACTATAGGGATCAAGCTAGGCAAAGACGGATAGTATTTGGAGCTAGAGGTGGTTCATCTATATGTAATGCTGACCATGGAGCTGTTTGTTATCAACAACAAAGTGCCAGTACTCAACAAATTGCGGTACCAGAATCAAGACCTTCTACCACCACAATTCAAGTACAGGCATGGGATCCAAACACCCCTTACTTAACAGCCATCAAAGCGGCTGCTAAAGCCAGACGCTATGCTATCTATTTAGAACAACGCGAAAAATTTGCCACCAGCCCAAGTTTCTACCTAGACTGTGCCGAATTTTTCCTCCAAGCAGGCGATAAAAATCTTGGCATTCGGATCCTAACCAATCTAGCTGAATTAAAACTAGAAGAAGCATCCCTACTTAGAGTCCTAGCCTGGCGTTTACAGCAAGCCGGAGCCTTGGAACGCGCTATAATTATATTGCGCAAAGTCCAAAAACTACGTCCTGAAGAACCCCAAAGCCATCGAGATCTTGCCCTAGCCTTAGCAGAACAAGGTCAAGTATCTAAAGCTATACAATTACTAATCAAAGTAGTAATGGGCGAATGGCAACGCTTTCCAGAAATTGAAGTCATTGCCCTAGAAGAGCTAAACGCCCTCATAGCACAAAACCAGCTCTCAGCTCCCAAAGACCTAGACCCACGCCTACTTAAAAACCTAGATGTGGATGTCCGCATCGTAATGGTCTGGGATGCAGATGCTACAGATGTAGACTTACATGTCCTGGAACCTTCAGGCGAAAAAGCCTATTACAGCCACAATAGAACTGCTATGGGCGGCTTAGTATCGCGTGACTTTACTGGCGGTTATGGCCCTGAAGAATATATGGTAAGATACGCCCAACCTGGACCATTTAAGATCTTTGCACATTATTTTGGTTCAAGCCAACAAACTGTCATCGGCCCAACTACGGTTACAGCAACAGTGTTTACTAATTTTGGGCGGTCGAACCAAAAACGTCAGGTCTTAACTTTGCGTCTTAATAGAGTAAAAGACCAGGTTAATATAGGTACCATCAATATTGGCTCTGATGTCAAATAGCTAAGTAGATTGGGTAGGTTGGTTTGCAAGCTGTATAATTAATTATCTGGTTGCCAAATAGATGGCAACCCAACCTACGATCAGAGATAAAGATTAAGCTCGTAGGTGCAGTTACGCTTCGCTAATCGCACCTACCGTGCTTATATTGCTCTGCGGAGCATCTGCTTTTTGGCCTAAATTTAAATTTTTGTTGTCAGTGTTTTTGAATTAGATTTACAAAGACTAAGCTAATAATTACTATAAATAATGCGATGAAATATTATGAACAACGATCTTACAGAAATTGCTTATATCTTGGACCGATCCGGCTCTATGCAAGGTATGGTTGCCCCTGCCATTACGGGCTTTAATCAGTTTTTACAAGAACAATGTAATGCTCACGGTTCGGCTCGTCTTACCTTAGTTTTGTTTGATAATGAATATAAGGTGCCACATAAATCTGTTCCCATCGAACAGGTACCAGAACTTACTACGAAAACATATCAGCCTGGTGCTTCAACCGCATTGCTTGATGCTATTGGGCGCACTATCAATGAACTTGGCGAACGGCTTGCCGCCACACAAGAAGCAGATCGTCCTGGGCATGTTATTGTTGTTATTTTTACTGATGGCCTGGAAAATTCCTCCACTCAATTCACTTGGCAGCAAATCTCGGATATGATCAAACATCAACGAGAAAAGTATAGTTGGAAATTTATGTTCCTTGCAGCCAATCAAGATGCTATTGCCACAGCTAGCAAGATCAGTATTGACCGTGATTATGCCGGAAGAGTTAGTGCTTCATATAAAGGATTTTCATCATTTTCCCCAGGTATTTCACGTAAGTTATCCTCTCTCCGTAAATCGTTTTCTACTGGCGAACGAGACATAGATTACGATACATCCTTACAAGAAATAGTTGCTGATGAAGAATCGAAAAGACCTTAAGCCAAGAATCCATCTGAAGCACAATGTATAATAAGTGGCCATTGTTAATTGTGTTAAAATCTTTTCAAGATAGATTCTTAAAGAACAGATGTTAATCAATTACGGGCGCGATAACTCGGACACGTCTACAAGTTGTGGGAATCAAAAATTATCGTTCCCACGCTCTACGTGGGAACGCATCCTGGACACCCTGCGTCCTATAATTTATAACGTTCCCACAACTTGTAGACGTGTCCGTACAACAATGGTTAATTTCAAATGTGCGATTATGCTTCGTTAATCGCACCACCTCGCCGTTTCTTTTCGCATATCTTACAACATTCATGCAAAGAATGAATGTATCTATAGGTATCAGAATTTTGATCAATAGAAGGTCCTAATGTACCCGTGTTAGTTTTCGGAATCATAGGAAGATCAGTAAAGCAGTCATCATCTTTCTCTCCTTTAAGGCAGAGGATTTTTACAGCTCTTCTTGAAGGATACCAAACGATTGAGTTTGATTTTTGATCGCAATCAAATTTATACCAATCGCCAATAACTTCTACTACTGCAATTGGAGTTCGTCCATTTAATACAACAACTAAATCTCCAATCTTCATAGTGTTTCGAAAGTAACCTTCTTGACGGTCACTAAAATCACATCCCATTCCAATTGTCCTGCTTAAAACGATATTTTTTATATCATCATTTGTCCATTGCTCACCAGTTGGATAAAGATTCATGTGCCAATAATTCATAAACACTCCTTAGTGTAGTGGTTAAAAAACCTAACAGTTGACAAGCATGGTAGTTACAATTAGTGAAGCGTAATCACACATTTTTAATAATTGAAATATAAAGTTACCAATACAATTCATACAACAATGGTTAATTTCAAATGTGCGATTACGCTTCGCTAATCGCACCTACCGTGCTGCCGGGTACTTTTGTTAGACCATTTTGTAATATATTTAGAATTTGTAATGACGGCGATTGAAGCACTATAAGTCCCTCAAATGGTTCTAGTTTGTCAAATAAATCATTGAAATGTGTTTGAATAAGAAACACTTTTTTCGATTGTTTCGTTTTTTTTTGCATTCAATAATTTCATTAGTGATTTTGTTACTTTCTAGGTTTTCTATAAATTGATAGTTACAATCATGATATTGATGTTTTGATTTTTCGTTACGAATACAGCCATTTTAATTGTCTCAATTAAATCTTTTGTTGCTTTTTGATATGTGGTATAATATTATACCACTAATCTTTGGACCACTACCTATTTTTGACTTTGTATAGATTCAACATGAAATTTCCTAATGCCTATGCATGTGAATTAAACCAACTATCTGAAAGATTTACGGCACGATTAGCATGGCTTCAGTATGCTTCACCTGACAGCGTGTATTCATTTCTTAAAGATCATAGAGAACATCATCATAACAACATCGAAGAAAGCCTTTTTGACATTGATGAGATGCTTCTTACACGAAACGATCCCTTGATAAACATCGCACTGGCTTTGTATTCTGACAACGAAAAAGTTTGCGAGTTTATTTATGTTAATGGCGACGAACGTATGCGAAAATTTATACTTGATGGTCCTAGCGCAGGCACAAGGTTTTATGGCAAATGGTTTGATACTGAGTTTGAAAGACTCATTACGGAAAGAGATATTGAGTCTGTGTCGATAGTTCTTAAGAGCAAGTATGCTAAGGATTCTTTTATAAGAGACTTTTTATTACGTGAAAAAGATTTCAAGATATTGAATGATGACGACTGGTTCCTTATGCTCATATGGCTATCATCTAACGATCGTTTCAAAAAGTATGCGCCTAGTTATCCAGAGGAACCTTATGACCATGAGTCTATGTTACATGCGGCTTGGGCACTTTTTGAGATAGTCGACCCCCGCAAGTTGAATGGACTCAATCGTAATCGAGCAATAAGTGCTATAGCAAGTTTTGGAGGAAATCTCCGTATGGCTATGTTGTCCTCACCCTTTGGAAATACAAGTGCAGGGCCTAGGTTTAGCCGTGACTCAGTGCTAAAAAAATGGCGGGAAATTCAAAATAGACTAGGAAACAAAGAAAATGACTGGTATTTTGAAATTATTATAGACGTTCTCGAGTGGACAAAAAAAGTAAGTGACTCCAATAAGTTTTTGGAAGAGTATCACGACTACTTGAGAACCATTCAAAATGACGATGACAAATAGGATTGCTAGAGTATAACGAGGTAGGGTGCAATAACCAACGGGCATTGTGCCGAATTTTTTCAAATGACCTACTGAACTAAAATCGAAAATAACGACAAATCAGACATCATATATTTTTCCGATGTTGCTATATGGCGCGATGCCCGTTGATTATTGCGCCCTACCTCGCCGTAAATGTCATGGCTGCAACGGTAAATGGTGTTTATTTTGTAGCACGGTAGGGCGGGAGAACAACGTGATCCCGCCATAAAATTTATACAACTTATGCTGTATAAAACCTCAAAAAACCAACACAATTTTAAAAATTCCAAAATGGAATGAATTTGGCGGGATCACGTTGTTCTCCCGCCCTACATCCAATGATTCACCGTACAAATTCATCCCACCATACAATTTACATTTCCACCGTACGAGGTATTATTAGACGGTATTGCAGACGAAGAAGATGATTAACAGCCCGTAGGGCGGGAGAGCAACGCGATCCCGCCTTTTTGAAAATGTTGTTCTATCTCATAATTTTGTTACATTGTCATTTTCTACCCAATTAGGCATTATTTCAAAGTAGCAAATTTATATAGAATGCGGGATCGCGTTGTTCTCCCGCCCTACGAGCTGCTGTAGCCATGGGTAACTACTTTTTTACCGATGCCAACACTGGCAAAGAAGCCAAGGTTGAATATACCTTCGGGTATGTACGTGCTCCAGATGGAAAACTTCTGATTAACGTCCATCACTCGTCGTTCCCGTATCAACCACATTAATGATTAATCGAGGAAAAGTGATCTGTAAAAAGGTGTTTTGGTAAAGCGTCTGAAAAATTAAAACGCCAAGTGAGGCAAGGAAGCCTATCCCATCAATCGCAGATTTAGGTCAAACCTGATATCCTAGGTGACGGTCGCAATGCAGCCATCCTCACCGCAAACACAACTCCCATTACTATTATTCCGAACTATTGCAACGTCTTAAAGGAAAGACTAAAAACGATTATTGTCAGGACATGTTAGCCAAGTAGTGCGCACTGTGTACCTTATCCCTTATCAAAACGTGAATTTATGGTGCGCGGTGCGCACCCTACCTGTGCGTCAGGGGTGACAGCAAGTTAACAGCCGAGTAAGGTGGAGTTTTCTCAAAATTTACCTATGCGCATCACAAGATATGAGCTTCCGTTACCAGCCGTACCGCAATGCAATAGTGCAAAAAATATGCTCAAGATTAAACCGTCTATTTAAGTCGGCATTGAAAGCCAGCAGATCATCCCTGTGGGTACCAGCGAGTATGCGATAGGCTTCTATATATTTTTTCCGGGCGTATGGATCAATCACCCATGCAGAATGCAATCGATGTTTTGTGATTTTTTCTAAAATAGTTTGCTCCGTATTTATCAATAGCACCGTCAGGTCTGGAAACCGGCAAAACATCTCGCGGGCCTCTTTGCAGTTTGTTGAAACAAACACGGTCGGCCAGGCACGATCCCATATAACAATTTCTGTATTGCTGTGATTAGCTCTGAAGCGTTGCATGACCTCAGCAATAATTCGAGACGCCTTAATCGGATCTGTTTCCCACAGAGGATACACCTCTATCTCCCGAAACGGTGCATAGGTTGCTACGGTATATCCCAGCCCGATCAACCTGGATGCAATATACTCAACCAATGGGGTTTTCCCTGCACCATCTGTTCCATCCACCACAATTTCAACTGGTTTCACAAACGTTCTCCAGTGCTTCTGCAAACGTTGTCCACCGTGTAAGCAGTTCCTCTGGTGATCCATCTTTACGCCAAATATCCTTGTCGTAGTCCTCCTGCTTAGAAATGCATTTGATACGCATATTATCAGGCGATATTTCCCCGCAAAGCACATCACCCCTCTCATTCAAAAACAGGCAAAAATCCAGTACCTCGAACCCAGCTCGGTGGCAAAGGGAGTTTACAATTTCAAATACCTTCAGAGCCGTTTGCTCCGCTGCGGATGTATCAATCAATCGCTCTGCTAAAAATATTGGGAGCTGTTCATCACGCAATCGCTCGCCTTTCGTGTTTGTTAACGGATTACGGTAGTCGAACCGCACATATGGAGCATGCGCCACACCCTTCATAAACGGCTCACCATGGCGATCCCTCATATCAAACAAACCGTCATAAATGTGCGTGGGGGTGCCGACTAATGATGCCTTCACAATAACCTCCACAGGTGGAACCCGTTCCTCCAGAATCAATGCGTAATCATCTCCTGCGGCCAACACGCAGGTTTTAATTCCGTTTTCATGTAAATACTTCCAAAACACCTTTGAAATTCGCATCCGTACCCGATCCGTACCTGCCACTTCCCCGATCCTATTGATGCGGTACGAATAGACCGTCGGCAGGAACTTTTGAATCAAAACACCTGCGACTTCTGTGTGGCGAATTTCTTTGCTACAACCTCGATGAAAAATATTTAATTTGGCAAAACATTTGATACTCCTTACGAATAATTCTTCTAGGTATTCCTCGCCCGCTTCGTACGTGGCAAATATTTGGTTATCAATAAAATACTCTATTCTCGATAACAATTTCATATTGTTAAATCCAGTTTTCGTTTTTTATTAGCCGATGATTGCAAAGTTTTCAACTCGTAGTGATGGGTATAGCGAAGCGAAACCCATCATGTATTTTGCCTATTGCAATATACGATGAATTTTACAGCTTGTTAATATTATACCTAAATCCTGCAAAATAGTATAATGATCAACATACTAATCCAGCATCTGGAGTCGCGATTTCCGTGGGCCAGGTAGCCCGTAGGGCGGGAGAGCAACGCGATCCCGCCTTTTTGAAAATGTTATTCTATCTCATAATTTTGTTACAATGTCATTTGCTACCCAATTAGGCATTATTTCAAAGTAGCAAATTTATATAGAATGCGGCGGGATCGAGTTGCTCTCCCGCCCTACGAGCTAGAAATCACAGGATAGAATTATGACACCGAATATATGGCCAAATTCATTTGGATTACACAGTTTTTCTGCAGGCGGAGTTGGAAGTTTTTACTTCTTTAAAAATTTTAAGTTACTAATAGACATCGGAGAATGGCACCCAATATTAGAAACGGCTCAACACGTTTTTTTAACGCATGGCCACTTTGACCATATTTCTAATTTGTTTAGATTATTGTCTTACAGACGGCAAACGCTAACAATCTATGCTCATCCTGGTATGTTGCCCAATATAGCTAAGGCATGTAGGGCCTTGGAAGAATTAAATGGCTTCGACCCTTGGGGTTACCAATGGCAAGATCTTGCTCAAGACATCAACTTTGAAATCGGTAAAAACCTGCTAATGCAGTCTATCCCATTAGTTCATCATAAGTATAGCAATGCTTGCCTGATTTGGGAACGACGTAAATTTTTACAGGAGCGATATAAAAATCTAGATACTAAGCAAATTCAGAGTTTAGTTCTTGAAGGGCATAACGTAACTTCTGAAAAATTGTCGCCAATAATTTTTTGCTCTGGCGATACTGGTAGCGATGTGTTTCAAATAAAAGAGATGTTTGAGGCTGAAGTCTGCGTACTTGAGTGTACTTTCTGGGATGATGAATATCGAGATTCCGCTAAAAAATGGAATCATCTACATATATATGATATTTTAGATGTGGCATCACAATTTGACAATAGAATATTGCTATTAAGCCACATATCAAATCGTTACTCAATTGAATTTATTAAAGAACTATCTCAGAAGTTACGTAATGCATTACACAAGAATGTGTTGTTGTTATTAGATATTCCTTATGGATAAAATTGGCAGCACGGTAGAGTGCAATAACCAACGGGCATCGCACCATCGTATGAAAACCAAATCTATTTAGCCCGTAGGGCGGGAGAGCAACGCGATCCCGCCTTTTTGAAAATGTTATTCTATCTCATAATTTTGTTACA
>LFCU01000223.1 GCA_001044195.1 Candidatus Achromatium palustre | reverse complement strand
GTTGATTGTTGATATCTATGTAGTATATCATATCACTAACCTTTGGGCCACAACCAAATTATCTCCAAAGTTTTTACTAGATCCTGCATGTTTTGTTCTTGTTCTGGCAGGATTGAATAACGAGCTAATTAGCGATTGAGTGTATAACCTAACCCCAGATCTAACAAAGTAAACATGGCTTGCAACGTAGTAAAAAATCCAATTATTCCATAAGCTTCTATACCAAGAAATTTGATATATAGCGGAATAAAAGCCAGGCTCATAAGAGCCGTCCATGCTTTGCCAATAAAGTTAGCGATAATATTTAATTTGACAGGGGACACTTTAGATTATCTAATCGAAGCCCATAATGCGTTTTATCTTTCTAGTAAATTTTGGATTTAACAGGAAAGGACAATATTTTAATAGGTTATAGAAAATACGCAGCAATAAAATATAAGAATATGGTGTCTTATGCAAATTAAGGATACTTGTGGCTTCTTCCATCAATTCATCAATTTTTTTATCTTTTGCAAGAAGTTGTGATATTAATCCTCTTGAAATTTTAATAAACCATAAAAATAAAAGTAGCCTCATGGTTGTTGTCATCTCATTGCTTGTTAAATGTAGTCCAGCAAGATTATTTAAACTGATCAATTTTTTGTAAAATTGTGTATGATGAGAGTAAGGATAATCTACAAACACGGCACAGGGTTCACTAGAATAATAATATGCAGATTTCCTTGCGATTGTGAATTGATAATCCCATTCACACCATATACCAGAATCAGGGTGAAACAAGCCATTTTGTTTAATATCATCTGTCATTCTAAATAAAGCTGATGAAAAGGCTATATGACATTTAATAATTTGCCAAAATCCTTTGGGGGGCTTATAAATTTTCTCTTTGCGTTTTGCAGGGTGGGTTCTCACAATCTTATCATCTTGCATAATGAGCGTAGCTCCACCAAAAAACATGATATTAGAATTTTTTTCTAAAACAGAAATAGCAGTTGCATAAAAATTAGGCAATAAATAATCATCATCGGCAAGATGTGAAAAAAAAGGAGTATTCACATTCTTAACCCCATAGGAAATATTATTGAATGGTCCAATGTTTTCTGCATGACAAAAATATTTAACACGGGGATCAGTTTTAGCAATTTCAGAAACAACTTGCGCTGTTTCATCTCCTGATGCGTTATCATAAACACATACCTGCAAATGCGGATAGGTTTGATTGAGGACGCTTTCTATAGCTCTCTTTAACAACTGTGGGCGACGGCGGGTTGTGAGAATACATGTAATCAATGGTGTTGTTGACATTAAAATCTAATCTCCCTCTGTATTTATAATATTGCTCACTGGATAGCTTGTTCCAGATATTTAACATAAAATAACAAATGACGTTTATTAATGCTATGCCTAGAGTCTTGCAATTTACGCATTTGATATTCCGGGTTCATACCACTATAGCGTTGAAGATATTCGCGGATGAGAGCTGCTTGTTCCGGTAGCATATAAAGTTGTAATGCTAGAGGATCAGTCTGCATATGTGCATCGGGGTTTAGATTCGCACCTGGTTGGACAAAGCTATGGGCATCAAATAAGACGTTAATCTGTTTTTCAGGGATTTCGCCTGCCATAAGAGCAGCGCAATCTTCTACACTAACATAACGTTGACGCATAAAAGCAATACAATCATCAATCATGCGTTCAAGTATCGTATCCAGTTTACCAGAGTCAGCAGCTAAAGATTTAGCAACTTGGCCATAATATTCAACTATATCTTGCGCACATTCAATGGACACGCGACTGGTATAAGCTACATTGAGTTTACGAAATCCACCATTTTGCAAACTTTTAAGTTCTTCGAGTTGAGCATAGTGATCAATCAATGCTTGTGGGGATTTGTAAAGTTCGGCTTCCGCATCCGCATCAAATGCATCCATTATTTTGCGGACAGATTCTGGTGCTGTTTGTCGGGCGTTAATTACACGGATAAAGAAATCGGCTGGATTGATACCTGTTTTTGCAAAAAGCAGGCGAATCACTGTATCGTGATTACCCGAATTCCAACTCATTTGTACTAACCATGTTAACATACGAACAAAAAGGTAGTCTTCGTAGCTTATATCCTGGTTTGCGATAACGATTTCTTCATATTCAATGATGGGTTGTCCCCAGTAAACACCATAGCTATTTTCTATTAAACGCCAGCGGGTTTGAAATGCATACTTTTGCCGCTCAGTAGCCATATTTATTTCAGAGCCTTCCAGTAAGCCAAGTGTATTTACTGTAAAATAATCTACACCCATTTTAAATAAGTAGCGCAGACCATCCAAGTAGCTGCTCATTGTTTCGCCTGGTAGAGCAAAGATGAGTTCACAGTGCATATCAATCCCGCGTTCGGAGCAAAATTGTTTGATTTTATACCATTCTGCGTGAGTTATATTATAACGCTTGATATTGTTCAGTACTTTGCCATTCAATGATTGACTAGATGTTGTCATCATGCATATATCTTTGAGCAGATCAGCCATCTCCAACATTTCATTGGTTTTTTTCTGATTCCAGGTGTTAATGATTTTATCGGGATAACCCGTTCTTTGCCAAAGCTCTTTAATATAACGGGAAAGCTCTAAATGTTGCTTTTTGAGAATGCCGAAATTGGCATCCGCAATATCAAGTCGATCGTCCTTGGTATGTGCCGCTATATAGTCCAAATCCTGTTTAAGCCGATTCACGGAATAATGAGTCACTTTACCCATAGAGGCGTTACCCCAATCACAATAAGTGCATTTGAAGGGGCAACCATGGTGAGTTTCTAGCATGGGAGTCAAGCCTTCTGCTAATAGATGATCGAGTGAATGATTCAGATAAGGAGAAGGAATATCATCAAGATTTTTAATTGTCTTGGCAACCTTGATATCTTCTGGTTTTCCGCTATCAGGGTTAAGCCTCCATACGCCATGTAATGCAAAATCCCGTTGAATTGAATCAAAGCTTGCACCCGGCTTCATACGCGCCTTAACAATCTGTAAAAAAGAATCTTCTCCAGCCCAGCTTACATGAAAATCGGCTTTAGAATCAGCAAAAAATTCTCCCATCCATTCAGGGGTTTGGGTTAAATTAGGCCCACCTACGACAACTAAGGTGTCAGGGAAACGACATTTAACCTCCCTTGAAATGAAGCGGATAAGATTGGCATTCCAAATATAATGGGACAATCCCAAAATATCAGGCATTTCATCTTCCAGGGCAGTAATTAGCTTGTTGGAAAATTTGAATAAAGACCATTGCGCTGCATCTTCACCGATATGTTTACGGCAATAAGCTGAAATTGTGCCAATCCCTAAGGGAATAGCCCAATAATCTCTGGAATTAACCCAATTGTGTGTTAGGTCAGCAAGATATATTTTCAGTGGCTGATGCTCAGGTAACGGCCAATTACCATGAATAGATTGGCATTTAGGGAGCTTGCTATGAGTATTTGATGGCAGAGTATTAACTACATCTATTGCGTCTATATTCATAATTTAAGTAACTCATTTGAAATTTGAAATTTTAATCATCATCTTCTTCTGAAAATTGGGAAAAAAATCTTGCACGACATTCTTCTATAATATTATTCCATAGCTGATCCCCTTCAGAGGTCAACTTTTCAGCCAATTTAATTTCTGGCCATCTATCCTTTTCTAAAAAAACATAAGGTACAAAGCAACGCCTTATTCCTTCAATGGCTTCTTTAGAAAATTGTGGCATATTAAGTGGAGAAAACTGCACCCAAGAACTTACAATAGTATCTGGATCAATATAACCCATTTTTTCGGCCATATCTCGCATTGAAGTGCCATGATAAGGAATATAAATATTTATGTTATAACCATCTGCAACAAACTGCCTGTTTAACTCTATGGTATCAAATGCCAATTCACGAGTTTCCGCCGGCAAGCCAACAATATTGTTTACTGCAAATTTTATCTCATAACTTGATAACCGGTGTATTGATTCTACTATGATTTTATTCGCAACCTTTCTTGATAGGTAGTTTTCTCTAAATTGAGCATTTCCATGTTCAATCCCTAAATTGATTCGATGAACTCCCATTTTTTTGAGTAATTTTACTCGTTTTTCGGTTAATGTTTCAGGGCGTGTTTGACACCAAAAAGGTAAACCGATTTCGCTGGCATACATTTCAGCAAATGCTTCAAGATATTTATTGGACAATGCTAAAAAGGTATCAGCCCAAAAATATAAATATTCCGCTTGCCAATGGTTTTTGTAGAAAAGAAGTTCACGATGCACATTTTCTATTGATTTTAAACGTGAAAAGCGTTGATTTTCGTCTTTATAAAGCCTTTCTCTACCCGGTGTGTTGCAATAGGCACAGCTATACGGACAACCCCGGTGCGTTTCTACCGGAATCGTTCTGTACATTTTGCCATCAAAGGGACGATAAAACCGAGAGTCTTCAAATATTTCCAAGTCCATTAACGGCAAGCTGTCTATATCTGTAAGACTCGTCATTCGGTTTTTAAAAATAACACCATCCTGTTTTATCCATAAATTAGGTATATCTGTATAGGTTTGCTGTTTTTCAATTCTGTCACAAAGCTGTACTAAAGGGTATTCGCCTTCGCCCAAACAAACAATATCAATTTCAGGATATTGTATCGCTTTATGAGGTGCAAATGTTGCGAACACACCTCCAAGAATCGTTTTTGCTTTACCTTTGTTATGCAGGTTTTCAAGTAGCTTTATCGCGTAAGGAAAGGTGTCCTCAGTTGCTGAACAGGCAATTAAATCAGGTTCAAATTCATTGATCTCTTTATTGAAATCATCATATACATTTGTCGTATGTAAAGAAACGGGTTTCTGTGCTTCCTTGCAAGCTGGGACTTGTAAATGTTTTTCTCTATTTTTATCCCGTTCAACCGTCTGACGTTCAGGGAATTCCCAGTAACTGGTATCAAATAACTTGACCTCGTGGTTATTCTGTTTTAACAAAGCAGAAAGAATAGCCACCGCCGGTGACACCATGTACAGGCCTCTAATATTTGGATAGAGTAGTAATATTTTCATAATGAATTTTTTGCAAAATAGTAATGCTTCCGTTTTCTATTATCGAATCCTCTTTAGCCATGCATCAGGCCAATAAGTAATATTATCAGCCAAACCATTACTTTCATTGAATAACCAGTGTGGTTGTTCTATCTTAAAATTTTTATTTTCCGCTGCAAACTCTTGTGCAGCATCATGAGGGTTATTCCAAGTCCAGTCAGGCTTAGAACGAGGGGCGGTTGCTAAATCTTTCATGATTCCATCTGTTGCTATGATATATGAGCCAATGGAGACCAATTCAGAATAGGCTTTTAATTCATTTAAAACATGCATCTTTGAATGATTGGAATCAAGAACAACCAGTGCCGTACTATCCGTTTCCACGTTCTCTTTGACTTGCTTGATTATCTCTGGTGAAGTCGAGCTACCCTCATATAAAGTGATATATTCATAAAGCTCATGTTGTTCTATAGCAAGGCGATTGTGTGGACGTATTTCTATGTCGATACCTATGACTTTTCCCTTATTGAGGTTTTTGCATAAACTCGCATAAAAAACCAGACCGCCGCCATGTGCTACACCGGTTTCAATGATTACATCAGGTTTTAACTGATAAATAACTTCTTGAAGCCTCAATAAATCTTCTGGCAATTGAATGATTGGCCTACCTAGCCAAGTAAATGTATAAACATGTTTGGTGTCCCAACCACATCGCAGCCATGCTTTAGAGGCCCAATAAAAACCTGTTGGAGAATTTAAGGGATATGTAGATGTACTATTTAACTGAGTGTCTATAACATTGATTGTGCCTTCATCAGTATCAATTGTAACTTTCAAGTTCGATTCCTTTATAACGGTTGATTAAATTTTCTAGTTCAGGAAGAATGGATGATGGCGTAAATAGAAATTCTCGCTTGAGCTTATCTATATTGAGTTGTGGATATATAACTTCAAGTGCGTCAGGCAAAACTTCTAATTCACAACCAGTAACTCGTTGTATTGCAGTAACAATTTCAAGGTGTGTTAGGTTTATTCCACTTGCAACATTATATATATTATTTTTACCTTCAAGTGAAATTCTAAGAAGTAGTTTTACAACATCATTGATGGAAATATAGTCTTTTTGAGATGTAAGGCTTGTTCTTAGCGTTATTTTATTTTTTTGTATTGCTTCTATGATTAATGAATCAATAAGACTTCTTAACCTTGTGTTAAAACCAATAACAGAAGATAAGCGGGCAATACGCACCTCTGAATGAGCAGTAGATAAACACAATGATTCCCCCATCAATTTTGAAATACTATATAATTCATTATTATTCAATGGATTGAAGGTTAAATAATCATTTTCATTGGCAGTTTTGGAATTTTTATAAACTATTATTGAGGATAAATATAGAAAAGAATCAAATTGGGCATTTTGCAAAATATGAGATAAGTGACAAACATGAGACTGAACGGTTTCAAATGGATGACTTCCAAAATTAGAAGTTAACCCGATACAATAAAAAACATGTCCTAAATGTTTTGAGAACTTAAAATCTGTTCTGCTAGGCGTAAAACATTCAAATCCAGAATTTTTTATATATTTCGCCAGATGGGAACCAATAAAACCAGTTGAACCAAAAACAGTAAATCTCATATAACTTTTCTATAATAAATTTGAGAAATGTAAAATGCTTAAAAATTTCATTTAAGCAAAGTTTTGATAGTTAGCATCTCGCTTTGAGATAAATGAAGAAATTTCAGGCCAGTTAATTTGAAATGCCGGATCATTCCATCGGATACCTTTTGCACATTCAGGATGATAAAACACCGACATTTGATAAAATACCTCAGTATTATTTTCTAAACTTTGAAAACCATGTGCAAACCCTTCTGGAATATACAACATCTTATAATTTTCAGCCGTCAATTCTACAGCTATCCATTGTTTAAATGTAGACGATTGTGGACGCAAGTCAATTATAACATCATAAATAGCACCCTTGGTACAACGCACTAATTTAGCTTCTTCATGCGGAGCCACTTGATAGTGCATACCACGCAAAATGCCCTTGGTTTTGTCGAAAGAAATATTGCACTGTACCAAATTTGGGTTTAAGCTATGCGTCTCAAATTCTTGTTGACACCAAGAACGCGCAAAGAAACCTCGTTCATCTTCGATGAGTTCAGGTTCTATAATATAAGCCCCTTTTAATCGTGTTTCGGTAAATTTCATGATACCACCTCAACGTGTGGAATTAATGTGACAAATTGTCCACCCCATTCACGAATATGGGCCATTTGCTTGATAATTTCATTCTTAATATTCCAAGGTAAAATCAGTAAATAATCTGGTTTCGCTACTGTTAAGTGCTGTTCATCAACAATGGGGATATGGCTACCAGGTAGAAATTTACCTTGCTTAGCCGGATTGCGATCCACTACAAACGCAATTAAATCAGGGCGGATACCTGCATAGTTTATAAGTGTGTTGCCTTTAGCGGCAGCACCATAAGCTGCTACAGTTTTATCTTGTTGTTTTGCCTCTAACAAAAATCTTAAAAAATCATTTTTAATTTGATTTATTGTATTTTGAAATCCAAGATAATATTTTCTATTAGTAATGCCTACTTGGGTTTCATGCTGTAATAATTTTTGGACTTGAGGACTGATAGCATGTTTTCCAGTATTAGTCCGTTGCGCAAATACTCGTAAACTACCGCCATGTATGGGATGTTCTTCTACATCGAATACTGTCAAGCCATTTGCTATAAAAATTTGCTGCACAGCAGTAAGTGAAAGATAGGAAAAATGTTCATGATACATAGTATCAAATTTCTTTCCTGAGATTAAGTGCAATAAATGGGGGAATTCAAAAGTAGCTACACCATGCGGTTTAAGTAACAGCGTAAATCCTGCTATAAAATCATTGATATTAGGAACATGAGCTAGGACATTATTAGCTATCATTAAGTCAGCTTGTTTATTAGTATTAGTTAATTGCCGTGCGAGGTCGGATCCAAAAAAATCTTGAATAATATTAATGCCTTTGACCTTAGCTGCATTAGCTGTACTGGCTGTAGGTTCGATACCTGTACACGGAATATTTCTAGCAGTTACGTATTGTAATAAAGAGCCATCATTAGTAGCCACTTCTATTACATGGCTTTGTTCATTAATCCCAAAACGCCTAATCATATCTGCTACATAATGTTCACAATGTTGTAGCCAACTATTTGAGAATCCACTGAAATAAGCGTAATCTGCACTAAACAGCTCTTCAGCTTGAGCAACATCTTCAGTTTGCACCAACCAGCAAGATTCACAGCTTAATATCCGTAATGGGAACCATTTTTCTGGGATATGTAGCATCTGTTCCGTTAGATAAGCATTTGCATAAGGAACACTGCCTAAATCTGCTAACAGTAATGTTACTTCAACACCGCAATGGCGACATTTCATCACACAAATTCTCGAAAATCATGATGACTTAGCATAGGTTGCTGTTGATCTCGTATAGATTGTTCTGTAACTTCTAGGGGCCAAGTAATGGCTAAATCAGGGTCTAAAGCATTTAAACCACCCTCAGCATCAGGTTGGTAAGTTTGGGTATGCAGGTATAGCATTTCACAATTCTCTGTAAGAGCTTGGTAGCCATGAGCAAAACCTTCTGGAATAAAAAAGCTGAGATGATTGCTCGCACTTAAAATTTCACTATGCCAATGCAAAAAAGTAGGTGAGTCAAGGCGTACATCGACTGCTACATCAAATATTTCACCTTTAAGACAAAAGATTAATTTATTCTCCGCATAAGGTTTATATTGAAAGTGCATCCCTTTAATTGTACCTTTTTTATTGGTAATGGTATGATTAATTTGGACAATACTTTTTATATCAATAATAGAACGCAGCTCATTTTGACAAAACAAGCGTTCTAGATAGCCACGATGATCACCAATAGGTGTGGTTTCTAATACACATAAATCGGTTAAAGGTTTATTTATTATAGCGAAACGCTTATTCATATTTTGAATTTGTAATTTTTGGTGATGCCCAAATAGATCATAACACTAAGTTATTATATCATCTTCAAAGTGGAATTGGGTGCAAGTCTTGAACTTGGATATAATAGACATTATTCGAAACCTTAATTATCGCCTTATGCTTATTGAGCTGAACGGAGGTTTCGAATAATGTCTAATAATTAAAATAAACTTATAATATTATGAATAATTTACAACAAAAAGCGCAAGCTATCCAATTGGTAATTTTCGGCATTCTTCATTTTCCAGTGTACACTTTTATCGTTCCCACGCAAAGCGTGGAAACGATCACAATGTGACAAAGTAGAATTAAGATACATGCTATTCTAAAACCATACGTAATGATTCTGGTAAAGGTCTCGACTGGCCAGTCTCTATATCTACACAACAATGTATAAGCTGAAGATTAGCAAGTGCCTGACCATCTACATCCAGAAATTTATATACTGTAGTAAATGTAGATTCTCCAACTTTAGAAATCTTAAGATTTATCTCAACTTCCATGCCATATAGCAATGGAGCCTTATAATTAGCCGCTGCATGTACGATAGGCAATATAAAATCATTAGTTTGACATTGGGGTTCTAAAGGCCATCCTATAGAAGCCATAAAACGTTCATAAGCATCATGTGCGTAGGTAAATAAATGGCTAAAAAAAAGTTTGCCAGCCGGATCGGCATGATGCAATGGAACCCTAAATTTGAGTGTAAACATAGTTTTTACCACATTTTAGCGCACATAGTTAATAGGCTGCCCAAACATCTCCCCTGTTACCAATGCAATGCCATTAGCAGAAACGTGAAATCGTTCTGCATCTGCTTCAGGATCTTCTCCTATAATAGTCTTTTGCGGAACGTTTACTCCTTGATCAATTATCGCTTTGTTAATACGACAATGACGACCGATATTAACATCTGGCAATATTACAGAATCTGTAATAGTAGAATAAGAATTGACTCTTACATTAGAAAACAATAAGGAATTAAGCACTTTTGAACCTGAAATAATGCAGCCACCAGATACCATTGAATCTATAGCCATACCACGACGATTCGGGTCATTGAATACAAATTTAGCTGGTGGTAGCTGCTCTTGATATGTCCAGATTGGCCAATTACGATCATATATGCTCAATTGAGGGGTAACTCTAGTTAATTCTAAATTGGCTTTCCAAAACGCATCTACTGTTCCCACATCACGCCAATAAGCTTGATGGCCTTGGAGATTTTTAAATGGATAGGCCATGATTCGATAGGAGTTGATAATATTGGGGATAATGTCTTTACCAAAATCATGAGATGAGCCTGGGGTCATGGCATCTTTAGTGAGCTGCTCAATTAGGAATTTAGTATTAAACAAATAGATTCCCATAGATGCTAAGGCTGTATTGGGGTGGCCTGGTAGTGGCTCTGGATAGGCTGGTTTTTCTTGAAAACCCTGTACTTGATGTGTTGCATCGACCTGCATTACTCCTAAGCCTTTTGCAGCTTCTAAATCAGTTTCGATGCAACCTACAGTCATGTCAGCCTGAGTCTGCGTATGATGTTTGATCATGGTTTCATAATCCATCTTATAGACATGATCACCAGCCAAGATAAGTACATATTCAGGGTTATGATTACGAATAATATCGACATTTTGGTAAACTGCATCCGCAGTACCGATATACCATGTAGTAGCGATACGCTGTTGTGCCGGCCATAGTTCGACAAATTCACTTAATTCGCCACGTAAAAACCCCCAGCCTTTTTGGATATGTAATATTAGGGAATGGGCTTTATATTGGGTTAAGACTCCAATGCGGCGTATTCCAGAGTTGACACAGTTAGATAGTGGGAAGTCAATTATACGAAATTTTCCTCCAAATGGTACGGCTGGTTTGGCTCGCCATCGGGTTAGATGTTGCAGTCTTGATCCCCTGCCGCCTGCCAAAATAAGTGCTAAGGTATTGCGATTTGGATGCTGTTCTATGTGCATTGCTTGTTGGCCTCGTTACAATCTTAAAATGTTGGAATGTGGAAGGTGGGGATTATTGTAATAAGATTCCAAGGCAACACCTTGAAATTCAATGATATTGAGTTCCTATTGATATATATCTCATGGCGGTTGCTTAGAATTATCCGTAGACTGTTGCCGAGGGACAACCATAATTTGTTGTTGTGGTATTCCTACCGTTTGTGGAACAGTTGCTTGCTGTTGTGGTGCATTCCTGCCTTGACTGATTGCCCATAATTCTCCTGGAGCAAACAATGGACGTGTTGAGGATCGCACCAATTGTTTCGGTACTTCATTATAATATGGACTTACGGTAATTGGTGCCAAAGCTACACCTATATAGCAAGCACTAGAGAATACAAAAGCTAAAGCGGCACTGCCTTCTAGCACTATACTGGGAGTTAAAGGTTGCTCTATAATTGCTAAAGCTGGAGAAATGCCACCCATCAAATATATCATGCTGACACCAACAGCAACACTGGCAATTACACAGCCAATACTACCTGCTTCGGCATCGCTAATTTGGTTTGGAGCATCAATCAACAATGGTCTAGAGGAATAATTTAAGGGTTGTGGTATGTGTTCCCCACCTGCCATAGCAGAATTTATGATCAAACTTAGTAATCCAATAATTTTCCAAAATGGTGGTATGTTGATCTTTGTTCCCATAATTTTTATATTAATATCATATCTATAAGTTTATATATAGCTAATAGTGGCACTGGTTCAATTTGGTGAGCTTAGAGGTTGATTACATAATTTTGAGAATGAACTGTACCATATACTGTTAATTTCCATGATTTTGGAGATTATTTTGCTTACAAAGATTTTATAATGGTAATCTAAAAATCGTAGCATAACTATCATCTTTAGTTATCTAAATTATTGGATTTGCTTTATTAATTGTAACTTCTCAATAATTAATGGTTGGATAAGTCTATAAATTGTGGGAACCATAAATTAATCGTCTCCATACTCTCCGTCCTGGACGCTCTGCATCCTATGATTTATAACGTTTCTATATCTCGTAGACGTATCCAAAGTTAAATTACGATTAGCGTTACATCAAAAAATCACACATTATGAAGTATATTCTGGTTTTAAAGTAGCTAACCGCGCCAGAGCATCAATAAGACGTTCTATATGTGCTGAAGTATGCAATGCCGTAAGACTAATCCGCAACCGTGCTTGGCCTGTAGGCACGGTCGGTGGCCTTATCGCTGGTACCAGAATACCTTGAGACTCTAACTCTTGACTCCAAAGATTAGCTTTAGCAGTGCTGCCTACCAATAATGGTTGAATAGGGGTGGTAGATTCCATAATGGGCAAATTTAATTGGGTAGCTTGCTGTCGTAATTCTGTTATCAAAGTAGCTAGATACTGCCGCCGCCAATGTTCAGTTTCTACTAGATGTAATGATTCCAAGGTAGCATAAGCTATAGCAGGTGGCAATGCGGTAGTATAGATAAAACTGCGAGCTTGCTGGATCAAAGTTTCGATTAGGAGTTCAGAACCGGCAACAAACGCTCCAAATACGCCAAACGCCTTGCCTAATGTACCCATTAAAATAGGAACTTGTTCTATAGTAAGCCCATAGTGTTCTAAAACGCCCCGACCTGTTGCACCTAATACTCCTAAGCCATGAGCATCATCTACCAGTAACCAGGCATTATGATTATGGGCAATGGTAGCTAATTCTGGTAACGGGGCCAGATCACCGTCCATGCTAAAGACACCATCAGTGGCTATTAAAGTACTATTAGTTTTTGAACTTTGAGTTTTTGAACTTTGTAAGAGGCGTTGTGCAAGAATAGTGTGGTCTTTATGTGGATAACGGTGTAGTTTAGCTCGAGATAATACACCACCATCTATTAGAGATGCATGATTTAACCGATCCTCCCACAGCGTATCACTACGTCCTAGTAAAGCCGTAATAACACCTAAATTAGCCATGTAACCTGTAGAAAATAACAAAGCTCTAGGACGATTTACAAACTCTGCTAGGGCTTGCTCTAATTCTTGATGGGGTCTCATATGGCCGCTGAGTAAATGCGCTGCACCACTACCTATACCATAAGTTGCAGCACCTGTGTTTAAGGCATCTATAAGCCGTGGATCTGCAGCTAGTCCTAAGTAATCATTACTACAAAATGATAGGATAGGACGGCCATTGATTATAATTTCTGGGCCTTGTGGAGTACTTAAAGTACGACGAGTGCGATATAGCTGTTGGGTGCGACGTTGTGCTAATTTTTCAGCAAGTTTTGATGCTAACACAAGCGCGAGGTTCTAAAGGGTCTGTGGTTGGAACGGCAATAGATTGTATGCCTAAGCGTGCAAATAGATGTTGATCTTTTTGACTCGTTTGATTCGGAGTTGTCAACAGTCTATCACCATAGAAGATAGAATTGGCTCCAGCAAAAAAGCACAGGGCTTGGAGTTCATCACTCATATTATCGCGTCCTGCCGCAAGACGTATATGCGATTTAGGCATTAGCAATCGTGCTGTTGCAATTACCCTTACTAATTCGAATGGGTCTAGATCTGGAGTTTGAGCTAATGGAGTTCCAGCAATTTTGACTAGTAAATTGATGGGTACAGAATCTGGATGTACGGGCAAATTTGCAAGCTGTTGTAATAAGCTGGCGCGATCCTGTCTGGATTCGCCAAGTCCTAGTATGCCACCGCTACAGATTTTAATTCCAGCGGCTCTTACATGCTCTAAAGTTTTAAGTCTATCAGTGTATGTGTGGGTAGTAATAACCTGGTTATAAAATTCTGGTGAGGTATCTAAGTTATGATTATAATAATCTAATCCAGCGGTTTTTAGACATTGCGCTTGATGTGCGGTAAGCATTCCTAATGTAACACAGGTTTCTAGTCCCAATGCTTTGACTTCTGTGATTATCGTTTTGACTTTTTCTAAATTAGTATCAGTAGGATTGCGCCAAGCAGCTCCCATACAAAAACGTTGAGCTCCTTGTTTTTTGGCTTTTATAGCGGCATTGATTACTTCGTTTTTAGATAGTAAACGTTCTCGTTCTAAACCAGTATCATGATGGGTGCTTTGGGCACAATAGCCACAATCTTCAGGACAAGCACCAGTTTTAATCGAAAGCAAGGCACTGATTTGAATTTTGTTGGGATCAAAATATTTTCGATGTATGTCTTGAGCGCGAAATAGTAAATCATTAAACGGTAAGCCTAATAGGCTCTCTATTTCGTCTAAATTCCAGTTATTACGAATAGCAGTATTCATATATACTATAATAAATTATTAGCTATACAGCCATAATAAAAAGACTAATAATACAATAATACCAATTATTATTGCTAGTATTAATGGATCCTGTGCGAAGAAAAACTTAAGTGTATCTGCAACAATTTCTTGTGGAGAATTTTGAGGATTTAATTTTGTCTGTTGTGTGGTGTGTCTGGAAGCGGGTTTAGGTAGTGCTTGCTGAAAACTTAGGATATCTTGAAAACGCTCCTCAACCTGCAATGCCAATCCCTTTAACAAAACAGTTTCCACTCCTACCGGAAGTTTTATCCCCAATTCTGAAGGTCGTTTTAATTCATCTTTTTGAAATCGTACTGAAGCATCTAAAGGCACAGTTCCAGTTATGCAATTATAAAATGTAGCAGCAAGTCCATATACATCTGTCCATGGACCTTGCTCACCCTGTACATTATATTGTTCATTGGGAGCAAATCCAGATTTTATAATTATTAAAGGATCACGATTTTCTTTGGTAAGAAAGCGTGCAGAACCAAAATCAAGCAATTTGACATGCTGTTGTTGGGTAATATAGATATTTTGTGGCGATATATCACGATGGAGCAACCTGACTCTGTGAATAGCATCTAAGGCTTCCATTACTGGTTTAAGAATAGTATATGTAGATCTATAAGATAATTTTTGGCGATGGATAATATATTGTTTTAAAGTTATCCCTACTATATATTCCATGACCATATAACAAGTATCATTGGCACTAAAAAAACTATGAACTCGAACAATGCCAGGATAATTCTGCAATCTTGCTAAGATACGTGCCTCTTCTTGAAAACGTTTTAGACCTTCATGAAACCATTTTTTCTTTTGGCCTGGGTATATAGATAGATTTAAGTTATCGCCTATTCTTGTGGCTAGAGATTTTGGAAAATATTCTTTGATGGCAATTAAAAGTTCAAGATTTGTATCCCAACCTAGGTAGGTTATACCAAAGCCACCATGACCTAGTACTTTACCAATTAGATAACAGTTATTTAATAAAGTGCCTACTGGGATATATGGTGGAAGTGTTGGTTGTCCTGGTACCCACCCACAATGAGGACAGGTTCCTCCTCCCATAGTGTCTTTAAAGCAATTGGCACAGCGCTCTGTTGCGGCTGACATATTATGGAATCTCTATTTAATAATCTAACTAATCCTACTTTGTCAAATTATGTAGGATACCCATCACGTACTATAAAAGATGCGCTGTAAGATGTTGGGTTGTCAATGTGACAAAGTAGAATTAACTATTGTGCCAAAATTCATTTTTGAAAAACTATATCTAAAATATATCATGATTATGGCAAAGTCAAAGATTTTTTTAACGGCCTTCATTTTGACGAAAAAGTAGTGAACAATTTAATTTTTTGGTAACTTCACTTTATATTCTGGTATCGAGGCTTAAGCCCCAGCACCAGCTACCATAGGTTATTGAGAAGTTACTTTTGCTGTAGTTAATTGTTTATCGATATATATCTGATTTATAATGTTCTGCAAAGATTAGAGTATCTCGAATTGCCCGTATCATCACCCGAGAAGTAATAGTCGCCCCGGTTAGTTGATCAAACTCTCCTCCATCTTTTTGAACCTGCCAAGATTGACGCGGTGGATTTTGTAGAGACTTGCCTGTAAAACTCAAAATCCAAGGCGATTTAGTCTCTTCAATACGATCTCCTAGCCCGGGAGTTTCTTTATGGGAAAGCACTCTTACTCCTCTCAAGATACCATCATGCTGTACTGCTACTAATAATTGAATCGGCCCACCATAACCATGAGGTATGAAAGTGTTGATAATAGCTGCTACAGGTTTTCCCTGTTTACGACCTCTATAAATGCGATTAGAAGATTTACCTAGCCATTTTTTAGCGTTACTATCTATAGCTATACTATCTAAAATATCATTTACTATATCATTATCTACCAGGTCTGCTGGTACTAACTCCTCTAGACGCTTTAGTAAGTAATTATATGAATTTTTATTAATCAATGGTTGGGTTATCTGATGTACCGTAGCAACAAAGCCAATACATACTAAAGTAAATGTACCTAGCAATAAAGCTGAATGCAATAATTTATTATATAGTAATTTATTATATAGTAATTTATGATTTAACATCTTAGATTTGGCTTCCAAAGACTCGAGGTTGCGTATATTGATCAATCATAGGGACTGCCATATTTATAAGTAGTACCGCAAAGGCGACTGCATCTGGATAGCCTCCCCAAGTTCGTATCGTAAATACTAATAATCCAATTGCAGCCCCATAAATCAATTGTCCCTTAGGTGTAGTCGCAGCTGTCACAGGATCTGTTGCAATAAAAAATGCTCCCAACATAGTGCCACCACTAAATAGATGAAATGCTGGAAAGGGATGACATTGTGAATCTAGCATATACAAAAAGCCGCTAATCAAGGTAATACTTCCCAAAACTGCAAAAGGAATCTGCCAATTAATAACTTTTCTATAAATCAACCAGATACCTCCTATAGCATACCAATTACCAAGCCATTCCCAACCACGCCCACCAAAATCTCCCCATACTGGATTACAGCGGATTTCACTTATCATAATATTCATACTTAAGCCAGTACGCATCATTTCTAAAGGAGTAGCGGCACTAATTGCATCTATACTTAGTCCGGTTGGTAGCTCTTCCAAGAAAATTAATCTTAGCGTCTCTAATAGATCTAGTGGATGTGGACTCAACATGTATGGTGGTAGCCATATAGTCATAGCTCTTGGATAGGATATCAATAAGAACGCATAGCCTACCATTGCTGGATTAAATGGATTATACCCTAGTCCACCATATAGGTGTTTGGCTACTATTATGGCAAAAGCTATGCCTAAGAGAGTGAGCCACCAGGGTAAGGTTGATGGTAATGCTAAGGCTAGGAGTATAGCCGTTACTACAGCACTTAGGTCTTTAAGTGTAGCGGCTATGGGTTTATTGCGTAAATATAGAGCTAGAGATTCGGCGGCAACTGCGCCAATTGTGGCGATAACTATATTGATTAGGACTCCCCAACCAAATAGATAGAGCATGGCTATAATGCCTGGTATTAGGGCGATTATTACTTGCCCCATTATCCAGTTAATGCCATTGGTCTGTTGACTATGTGGTGAGGTAAATATGGTAAATTGTTTAGGGGCGTTTGAGTTACTAACTGGATCAATTGGATCTATTTGGTTCATCTGGCTTGTCTAGTGCGTATGGTTTATCTGATTTGTTTGATTTGTCAATGGTTGCAGTTTGTAGAGCCTGATTGGTCAACTTTTGCTGCTTTTGAGCAGCAACACGCTGCATCGCTGCTGCGATCACAGCCTTGGGAGAATTATCATTGGTAGCTGCATTAGTGCCAGCCGTCTTAAGCTCTTGGGCCAAAGCAGTTTGACGCTGTAATAATTTAGCTTTACGCTGCTCGGCTCGCTGTTTACTACGCTCTGTATGCGCTTCATACCGCTTTCTAGTCTTAGCCGCCTTAGACTGTTCGGCATTTTGATCCCGAATTAGAGCCTTACCTGCCCGATAAAATTGCACTAATGGAATATGCGCTGGACATACGTGAGAACAACAGCCACATTCAATACAGGCACATAGATGATAGGCTTTGAGCTGTTCCAGATTCCTAGCTCTACTGTACCAATATAGCTGTTGTGGTAACAAATTAGCAGGACACACAGTTGTACAGGCTCCACAGCGAATACAAGGTTGGGGATGTAATGGCTCTGGAGCTTCTTTAATGCTTGCAACTAATAAACAATTGGTAGCCTTATTAATAGGTACTGCATCAGTGGCTAAAGCAGTTCCCATCATTGGTCCACCAAGGATTAGCCTTTGGGCTTTAGGGGTATAGCCATGCGCTTCAGATATTACATCTGCTATGAGAGTGCCAATTAGTACCTCTAGGTTGCCAGGTTTTTTAACGCCTTCTCCCGTTACAGTTACTAAGCGTGAGATCAAAGGCCGACCACACAATATCGCATCAGCAATAGCAGCGGTGGTACCAACGTTGTGACAGACTATTCCAATGTGGGCTGGCAGGCCCTGAGTAGGAACTTCTTTACCAGTTAATATTTTAATTAGCTGGCGTTCGCCACCACTAGGATACAATGTAGGAATGCGTACTACTTCTATATCAGAAGTATTTTGCCTATCTTGAATATCTAATTCTTTAACGGTGGAGTATATGGCTGCAATAGCTTCTGGCTTATTATCCTCTATAGCAATTAGGCAGCGTTTAGCTCCCAATATATGCATTAAAATTTTAGCACCTTCTATTATACGCTCAGGTTGGCTACGCATCAGCATATCATCACAGGTGATATAAGGTTCGCATTCAACTCCATTGATAATCAAAGTTTCAATTGGTATATTATGATCATGGGATAGTTTAATATTGCTAGGAAAGGTTGCTCCTCCTAAGCCTACAATGCCTGCCCATTGAATGCGATCGCGTAATTCCGAAGGACTGCGCATTGGATAATCTAAGATTGGTTCTGGTAACTGCGTCCAAGTATCATGGCCATCAGGCACTAACTTAATACAGAGACCTTTTAAGCCAGAAGGGTGTGGCAATAAATGTTCACTAATTGCTGCGATACGTCCTGAGGTCGGGGCATGAATGGCGGCACTGATCGCACCCTTACAGGCTGCAATCTGATGGCCTTTAAGTACCAAATCGCCTATTTTTACTAACGGTTGTGCTGGTGTGCCAATATGTTGTTGTAGTGGCAATATTAGCTGTTTTGGTATAGTTGCTTGTGTTATGGGTTGTCTATTAGATATAACTTTGTGATCGGGAAGTTGTAAACCACCGTGAAACGTCCAAAGTCTCCGAACGTCTCCATTGGGTTGAGAGATATACGCCAAGATTTAAGTCCTATTGAGATATTTTTAGTATAGCAATGATTATAGTGATAATTGAGATTTCATATAATGTCTAATTTTATCAAAACAACAGGACTTTTTTTGGGTATTCATGTCAATTATAGTGCGTAGGTGCGATTAGTTTTAGCGTAATCGCACCTACGATCTAGCTATTATTTTAGCATAAGTAAAATTTATTGTTTAACTATACTACTATACTATAAAATTATGTATGATTTTTTCTTGTAATTTTCGAAAAATGTTTTTAATATTGTATACTTAATAGTGATATTAAGAATTTTAAGTATTATAATTTCCGGGGTGACCGTTGGGGTTTTTAAGAAATTTAATAGTATATTTTATATGGTTTTATCTATAGGCGATTTTTACTACAATCCTTTTATAAATAAAATTTATTGTTTAATAAAAAAATTTCATGAATAAAAGGCTTGTATTTTACAAAAATTATAGTTATATTAGATACAGTAGTCAAACTGATAATTTAAGCTCTTTTACAGCTAATTCGAAAAGTGGTTTTTGGTGGTTTTTATGAGACACTCTATCCTATTAATTTTATTAAAGTTATATCTTCAGATAGGGTTTGACTCACTTCCCCGCTTGAAAGGGGATTAAGACACTAACGGATACCCTGTATACACCAATGTCTGGGTTTGACTCACTTCCCCGCTTGAAAGGGGATTAAGACGTCCTGCAATGTACATAACAATCATGGTAATCTGTTTGACTCACTTCCCCGCTTGAAAGGGGATTAAGACGTATCACGCAGTGTGCCCAACAGCATTTAGCTGTTGGGTTTGACTCACTTCCCCGCTTGAAAGGGGATTAAGACACATGTCCGTTGTCCATCACGGTCAGAAAGGTTTGACTCACTTCCCCGCTTGAAAGGGGATTAAGACACATCTGTATTAGAATTGGAATCTCCTACTAGTTTGACTCACTTCCCCGCTTGAAAGGGGATTAAGACTAGTTAAGAGGTTATCCAATTCTTCATCTTGATGTTTGACTCACTTCCCCGCTTGAAAGGGGATTAAGACATAATTGAGGAGGCCAGAAAATAAGTGGCACCCGTTTGACTCACTTCCCCGCTTGAAAGGGGATTAAGACAAAACAACAATCCCGACAAAAACGCCGCAAGCGTTTGACTCACTTCCCCGCTTGAAAGGGGATTAAGACTTAGCTGATGGCTTTTTTGGTACCATCTCTACTGGTTTGACTCACTTCCCCGCTTGAAAGGGGATTAAGACCATAAAAAAGGCCCGAAT